>NZ_JBEZEH010000101.1:0-24422 GCF_040648775.1 Micromonospora sp. NPDC049089 | reverse complement strand
GGTGCTGCTCAATACGGTCCTGGTCGTGCTGCTCCAGGTACGTGTGAGCCGGGGCGTACCCGACGGTGGTCTTCGACGCGTAGGTCAGCAGCTTGGCGGTGATGTCCAGGACCTGACGCGCCTGGGGGGTCTTCCAGACACCTTCGGAGTACGTCATGGCGTCCTTGTAGAACTGCTCACCGCCGACGTCAGCGAGCAGCGCGAAGAAGAACGAGTCCAGGTAGCCGGCGGTCGGGTACGTGAACAGCGCAATGCCCTCGGCCTTGGCGGCGTCGCCGAGCTTGAACATGTCGTCCCAGGTGGTCGGGACCTGCCAACCCTTCTGCGCGAAGAGGCCCTTGTTGTAGACCAGGCCGGTCGGCGCGTAGTACATCGGCATCAGGTAGGTCTTGTCGTCGTTGTACGGGTTGGTGTTGAGGTTGCCGACGATCCCGTCGGCGAGCTTGGACCGCACGGTGGACTGTTCGTCCGGCACTGTCATGTCCAGGACTCCGGTGAGGTCCTCCAGCGCCTTGTCCTTGACCAGCGTCTCGGCGAGCGCGGCCTTGCGGCCCTGAGGCAGCACCACGACGTCGGGGAACTTGCCAGCCTTCATGTTGGGGCTGATCTCGTCCTCAAGGGTCTTCGAGAGCTGTAGCTGAACGTCCACGTCGGGGTGCTTCGCCCGGTAGGCCTCGACGACCTGGAGGTACATGTCCCGGCCGTAGCCGCCCTCGAAGGCGGCGACCTTCAGGGTCTTCTTACCGTCGGCGCTGTCGTCGCCTCCGGAACAACCCGCGAGCAAACTGATCGCTGTCGCTGCGGCGACAGCCAGGACGATGGGTTTTCTCAACATGGGGGTGGTCCTCCGTGGGCGGGTGCGCACAACGGTGCGGGAGTTGACGGCGTGCACGAGGCGCGGTCCGCTAGATCACTGAGGTGGGCCGCGCGTTGTTACTGTGGCACCCGTAACATGACCCGTCAAGAACGATCTACCGACGGCACGACGGTTAGTGGGTCCGCGGCGCCGCTGTGGACTCCCGGACGATCAGGGTCGCCGGCGTCAGCGATTCGCCCTCTGCGTGGGTGTCGAGCAGGAGTGCGACCGCGGCCGACCCGGAGCGGTAGAAGTCCTGGCGAACGGTGGTGAGCGGTGGGTGGCAGTAGGAGGCCAGCTCGATGTCGTCCACGCTCACGATCGACACGTCCTGCGGCACCGACCGCCCGCGCTCCCGCAGCGCCTTGATCACACCGAAGGCCATCTCGTCACTGGCCACGAAGACGGCGGTGACCTCGGGAATCATCGCGAGAACCTGCCCCAGGCGGTAGCCCGACTCGGGTGACCAGTCGCCCTCCAGGGCTGGCGGCGCGTCGATCCCGGCGGCGGCCAGGCACTCCTGCCAGCCCTGCCGACGCTGCCGTGCCTCGATCCACTCATCCGGCCCGGCCACGTGCCACACCTGGCGGTGCCCCAGGTCCAGCAGGTGTTGGGTCGCCGCGCGCCCCGCCTCGTGCTGGTCGATGCCCAGCACCCGCGCGCCGGTGGTGCGCGAGCCGTCCACCGTGACGGTCGGGATGTCCCGGGTGATGTCCTCCATCCGTTGGGTCACGGAGATCAGCGGGACCGCGATGATGATGCCGTCGACACCCTGATCAGACAGCTTGAGCAGGGATTTCTCCATCAACGCGGTGTCCAGCTCGGCGATGGTCGCGATGCTCACCGAGTAGCCCGCCTGACCGGCCGCGGCCTCCACCCCGGCGGTGACCCCCGAGCGGGAGTAGTACCCGCCGGCCTGGAGCAGGACCAGGCCGAGGGTGAAGCTCCGCCCCGAGGAGAGCAGCCGCGGGGCGCCGTTGTACCGGTATTTGAGCTGCTCGACCGCGGTGAGCACGCGACGTCGGGTCTCCGCGTTGACGTTCGGCGAGTCGCGCAGCGTGCGCGAGACCGTCTGCGCGGACACACCGGCGGCGCGTGCCACGTCGGTCATGCTCGGCTGCTTGCCACGCATCGTCGCCTCGGTCATCCGCCCCGCCCTCCTGAGAACCCGGTACGGCGGCATCCTAGCGCCATTGTTACAGATGGCACGGGTAACATAGGCTTCCGCCATGATCGAGACGAACCGGCCGGGCAACACAGTGACACCGTCGACCACGCCCTCGCCCGCGCTCGGCTGGAGCGACAGTCAGCTCCACCGGCACGGCGTCCCGCACCGCATCCTCTCCGGCGCCCTGCACTACTTCCGGGTCCACCCGCAGCTGTGGCGCGACCGGATCCGGCGGCTGGCCGACCTCGGCCTCAACACCCTCGACACGTACGTGCCCTGGAACTTCCACCAGCCGCACGCGGGCCGCGCGCCGCGCTTCGACGGCTGGCGCGACCTTGAGGCGTTCATCGCACTCGCCGGTGAAGAGGGCCTCGACGTCGTCCTGCGTCCCGGCCCGTACATCTGCGCGGAGTGGTCGAATGGCGGCCTGCCAGCCTGGCTCACCGCCCGCGACGTGGTCCTGCGCAGCTCCGATCCGGCGTACACCGGGCCGGTCGAACGTTGGTTCGACGAGCTGATCCCCCGCATCGCGCGGCAACAGACGCATGCCGGCGGGGCGGTCGTGGCGGTGCAGGTCGAGAACGAGTACGGCAGCTACGGCGACGACGGGGCGTACCTGCCCTGGATTCGCTCCGCCCTGCTCGAGCGCGGCATCACCGAACTGCTGTTCACCGCCGACGGCCCGACCGAGCTGATGCACGACGCGGGCACGGTGCCGGGGACGCTCGCCGCGGCCACCCTCGGCTCGAAGCCCGAGGCCGCCCGTGCCCTGTTCGCCAAGCGCCGGCCCGACGAACCATTCGTGGTCGCCGAGTACTGGAACGGCTGGTTCGACCACTGGGGCGAGCGGCACCACGTCCGCTCGGTGGACAGCGCCGTCCGCACCTTCGACGCCATCATCGGCGAGGGCGGAAGCGTCAGCCTCTACATGGCACACGGCGGCACCAACTTCGGCCTGTGGGCCGGTGCCAACGCGGACCGAGGCCGGCTTCAGCCCACCATCACCAGCTACGACTCCGATGCGCCGATCGCCGAGGACGGAACACTGACCGCCAAGTTCCACGCCATGCGCGCGGCCCTCGGCGCGACCGGGCAGCTGCGAGTGCCCGAACGGATGCCGGTGCTCCCGCCGACGCAGGTGCCGCTGACCCACCGCGCCGACCTGATCAGCGGCCTGCGCGCCGTGCGCACGCCGGAGTCGACCGGCCCACGGCCGGCCACCTTCGAGCAGCTCGGCCTGGACGCCGGGATGGTGCTGCTCACCGCTCACCCGAAAATCCCCACGGGCGCGCACACCATCGTCTTCACCGACGTACGTGACCGGGCGATCGTCCTCGCCGACGGCGTACCGATCGGTGTCGCCGACGCCGAGCATCCGGAGATACCCATCAACGGCACCGGCGCGGCCGTGCGCCTGGAGATCCTGGTGGAGAATCTCGGCCGGATCAACTACGGCCCACTGGTCGGCCAGCACAAGGGTCTGCTCGGGCCGGTGCTCGTCGACCGCCGGATCGTGCACGGCTGGACCAGCTCGCCGATCGCCCTGGCCGAGTGGACACCGGACGACCTGCGCCTCGCCACCGCTGCCGGACCGGCCAGCACCGGTGCCGGCTTCGCGGTGGCGAGGATGCACATCGAGGAGCCGGCCGACACCTTCCTCGCACTGCCCGGCTCGGTGCACGGCCTGGTCTGGGTCAACGGATTCCTGCTCGGCCGCTACTGGGACATCGGCCCGCAGGTGACGCTCTACTGCCCCGCGCCACTGCTGCGGACCGGCGAGAACACGATCGTCGTACTGGAGACCGACCGCCTCGGCCCGGTCCTGGAGCTGCGCGACCAGCCCGAGCTGGGCCCCACCGAGGAGTACGTGGAGGAGTTCGAATGACCGTCTGACCGCCCCGGTCGCCCGCCGTGCGAGCGGGCGACCGGGGCCCGACAGGCCGGTCAGGCGCGCTTGCGGCGACGCTTCAGCAGGAGGACCCCCACGCCGGCCGCCAGCAGGACGGCACCGCCGGCGGCGGCGAGCGGCAGGGTGGTCGAGCGGCCGCCGGCGGCGGTGAGCTCTGCGGAGCCGAGCTCACTGATCGCGCGGTGGAGCGGATTGCTTGCCGCCGTGGGGGTGACGTGCCGCGAGGGCCGGACCGGTTCCCCTCCGGTCCGGCCCCCGCGATCAGGTCCGCGTCAGGCGCGGAGTCTGCGCTGCCGGACGACCAGCAGCAGGGCCGCGCCGAGGAGCACCGCCAGCACGCCGGCACCCATCCAGAGTCCGGCCGGGAACGACGTTCCGGTAACCGGGAGCTTGCCCTTCACCGGAATGGTGATCGTGGACTCGGGTGAGATCGGCGCCGGTCCGTCCGGCGGAGTGCCGGTTGCCGTCGCTGTGTTGCGCAGCGACCCGTGGTGGTAGTCCGCCTTGCTGACCGTGTACGTCGCCGTGCAGGTCACGGCCGCGCCAGCGGCGAGGGTGACGGTGCCGTTCGGCGTCCGCTCCGGACTGCAGGTGATCGGGCCGAGGTTGGCCGCCGAGGCCGGTGCGGTCAGGGCGTCGGTGATCGTCACGCCGGTCAGCGGCACCTGACCGGTGTTGGTGACCACGAACTGGAACGGCACGTGCTGCCCCGGCCGGACGATCTTGTTGGTGCTGCTCGACTTCACCACCGTGATCGCTGCGCCCCGGGTGGCCGTGACCTCTGCTGAGGCCGGCGCGGAGCGTACCGGTGCGGGTGGCTCCTGGCCGGGAATGGTCGGGGGCGTGCCGACCGCGACCGCGGTGTTGGTGATCCGGCCGGTCTCGATGTCCGCGGCGGTGACCGCGTAGGTCGACGTGCAGGTGGTGCTTTCCCCGGCGGCCAGGGTGACAGTGCCGTTGGCGACCGGCGGCGTGCCGCAGGTGATGGCCCCGGGCGTCCCGGTGCCGGAGAAGTCCGTCTCGTCGACCGTCACCGCGCTGAGCGACGTGGTGCCGGTGTTGCTCACCACGAACCGGTACGTGACCACGTCACCGGCCGCGGACACCACCGTGGGCGTCACCGACTTGGTGATGGCGATCGCCGGGTGCGGGATCGGGATGTCCACCGGCGACGGCGGGGAGACCGGCGGCGGCCCGAACGGCGGCGTACCGGTGGCCGTGGCCACGTTGCGCAGCGACGAGCCGGTGAAGTCCTCGGCGGTCACCGTGTAGGTCGTCCGGCACTGGATGGAGGCGCCCGGCGACAACGTCACCGCGCCGTTCGGGATGTTGTCTGGACCGCAGGTGATCGGCCCGAGCACGCCGCGGACGGACGGCGGCAGCACAGTGTCGTTGACTGTCACGTCGGTGAGGGTGAGACCGCCGCTGTTGACGACCAGGAAGGTGTACGGCACCTGCTGACCCGGCGCGGCGATCGCCACCGTGGTGGTCGCCTTGATCACCTCGATGTTGGCGACGAGCCCGGACTGCGGGATGGTCAGTGACGACGGCGGGGAGTCGACAGGCGTACCCCCGCCCGGCGGTGTGCCGTGCGCGGTGGCGACGTTCGTGACGCCGTCGTTGTCGAGGTCGGCCTGGGTGACCGTGTAGGTGGCGGTGCAGGTGGTGCTCGCCCCAGGGGCGAGGGTGGTGGCGGCGCAGGTGATCGGGCCGAGGTCGGCGTTCGACGACGGCGGGGTCTGCACGTCTGTCACGTTGACGTTGGTCAGCGTGAGCCCACCGTTGTTGACCACGTGGAACCGGTACGGGACCTGCTGCCCGACCCTATCGATCAGCACGGTGGTGGAGGTCTTCACCACCTGGATGCTGGCGACGATCCCCGCGTCCGGGATGGTCAGTGTCGCCGGCGCCGAGTCGATGGGCGTCTCACTGCCGGGCGGTGTGCCGTGTGCGGTGGCGACGTCGGTGACCCCGTTGTTGTCGAGGTCGGCCTGGGTGACGGTGTAGGTGGCGGTGCAGGTGGTGTTCGCGCCGGGCGCGAGGGTGGTGGCGGCGCAGGTGATCGGCCCCAGGTCGGCGTTCGACGACGGCGGAGTCTGCACGTCTGTCACGTTCACGTTGGACAACGTCACGGTGCCGGTGTTGGCCACCAGGAACCGGTAGGGCACCTGCTGCCCGACCGTGTTGATCGAGACGGTGGTGGACGACTTCAGCAGCGAGATCGACTGGATCAGGTCTGCCGCCGGGATGGTCAGCGTCGAGGGTGCCGAGTCGATGGGCGTCTCACCGCCGGCCGGTGTGCCGTGTGCGGTGGCGACGTTGGTGACCTCGTCGTTGTCGAGGTCGGCCTGGGTGACGGTGTAGGTGGCGGTGCAGGTGGTGGTCGCGCCCGGTGCCAGGGTGGTGGCGGCGCAGGTGATGGGGCCGAGGTCAGCGTTCGACGACGGCGGGGTCTGCACGTCTGTCACGTTCACGCCGTTGAGCGTCACGCCGCCGGTGTTGGCGACCAGGAACCGGTAGGGCACCTGCTGGCCGACGCTGCTGATCTGCGTGGTGGTGGACGACTTCACCAGTGAGATGCCGGGGACGACCACGTCGCTCGGAATCGTCAGCGTCGCGGGCGGCGACTGCACGGGCGGCCGACCGCCGGGCGGTGTTCCCTGCGCTGTCGCGCTGTCCCGGACCGAGCCGAAGTCCAGGTCGGCCTGGGTGACGGTGTAGGTGGCGGTGCAGGTGGTGGTGGCGCCGGGCGCGAGTGTGGTGGCGGCGCAGGTGATGGGGCCGAGGTTGGCGTTCGACGACGGCGGGGTCTGCACGTCGCTCACGTTCACGCCGGTGAGGGTGAACCCGCCGGTGTTGACCACGTCGAACCGGTACGGGACCTGCTGCCCGACAGTGGTGATCGACGTGGTGGTGGACGACTTCAGGATCGCGATGGAGGCGACCAGACCGCTTTCCGGAATGGTGAGCGTCGCTGGCGTCGAGTCGACAGGGGCGCCGCTGGGCGGGGTGCCGTGTGCGGTGGCGACGTTGGTGACGCCGTCGTTGTCGAGGTCGGCCTGGGTGACGGTGTAGGTGGCCGTGCACAGGGTCTGCGCGCCGGGCGCGAGGGTGGTGGCGGCACAGGTGATGGGGCCGAGGTTGGCGTTCGACGACGGCGGGCTCTGCACGTCGGTCACGTTCACGCTGGTGAGGGTGAACCCACCGGTGTTCAGCACGTGGAACTGGTACGGCACCTGTTGGCCGACAGCAGTGATCGACGTGGTGGTCGAGGTCTTCACGATGGCGATCGACGCCAGCAGCCCGGCCTCGGGGATGGTCAGCGTCGAGGGCGGCGACGTGACCGGCGTACCGCCGCGGGGCGGGGTGCCCCGCGCGGTGGCGACGTTGGTGACCCCGTCGTTGTCGAGGTCGGCCTGGGTGACTGTGTAGGTGGCGGTGCAGGTGGTGCTCGCGCCCGGTGCCAGGGTGGTGACCGGGCAGGTGATGGGGCCGAGGTTGGCGTTCGACGACGGCGGGGCCTGCACGTCGGTGACGGCGACGTTGGTCAGGGTCAGGCCGCCGGTGTTGGCGACCAGGAACCGGTACGGCACCTGCTGCCCGACCGTGGTGATCGACGTGGTGGGGGACGACTTGACCACTGTGACGGCGGCGGTGAGCGCCTGCGCCGGGATGGTCAGGGAGTTCGGGTCGGAGACGACAGGTGGACCGGTCGGTGGGCTGCCCTGGGCGGTGGCGACGTTGGTGACGCCGCCGTTGTCCAGGTCGGCCTGGGTGACGGTGTAGGTGGCCGTGCAGGCGGTCTGCGCGCCGGGCGCCAGTGTGGTGGCGGCGCAGGTGATCGGGCCGAGGTTGGCGTTCGACGACGGTGGGGTCTGTACGTCGGTGACGGAGATGGTGGTCAGCGGGACGCCGCCGGTGTTGACCACGTGGAACGAGTACGGCACCTGCTGGCCGACGCTGGTGATCAGCGGGGTGGTCGACGACTTGATCAGGGCGATGTCAGCCGGGGTGGCACCCTCGCAGGCGAGCGTGGTGCTGAACGGGAAGTAGTGGATCTCGCCGCCGCGGTGGTCCAGTGTACGGGTGATGACGCTGCCCTCGGTGTTGCTGGAGGAGAGGTCGGTGAGGCTGGCGTTGGGGGCGTAGATGGTGCCCTCGACGGTGGCGGCGTTCGGGGTGAGGGTGAGCGCGGTGGCGGTCGGGAAGTTGAACAGGACGTAGCGCGCCTGCGGCCCGCCGATCCCGGCGAAGTTCGGGGCGGTCCAGGCGAACGTGTTGCCGACGCCGCTGGTGTCCACGTTGACCAGCAGTGGCGTGGCGGCGGTCGGCTGGCTCGCGAAGGTCAGGATCTGGATGTTGGCCAGGTCGGCGGCGCTCAGGTTGAGCACGTTCGTCACGCCCGGGGTCAACGTGACGACGGCGTTGCTGCCCGGCGGGATCGGTCGGGGCAGCACGTCACCGTTCGGCGTCCGCAGCACGACCGTGTTGTCGCAGGTGGCGAGGCCGGCCGTGGTGTTCCGGAAGGAGGCGAACGCGCCGGCGAAGTTGATCGGCGAGGTCGGCCCGACGCTGGGGACCGGCTGCCGGGTGACCAGCTCCACCCGGGGTGAGGCGTCGTAGTCGTTCGTCGGCAGGATCCGGGTGTTGACCTGGGCGCCGTTGTTGTCGATGTTGCGGACGAAGGCGCCGGTCAGGTTGCCGACCTTGGCGTAGCCGTTGGAGAGCACCTGGAGGCGGCTGCCGCCGACGCTGCCGGCGAAGTTGACCCGTCCACCCACGACCAGGGCGCTGGGGTTGGCGTCGCCGGGCACCACGAACGATCCGGCGGTCACCCCGGCGAGCTGGTAGTTGCCGAGGGTGAGGTCACCGCCGACGGCGAGGGTTCCCTCGTTCTCGTCGTTGTTCACAGTGGCGTTGCCCTCGGTCATCACGCCGAAGCTCAGCGCCCCGGCGACCGGGTCGACCGGCCCGACGGCCTCGTCGACTGCGGCCAGCACCGGGTTGATCCGGTCGGGGCCAGCCGGCACCAGCAGACAGTTGAGCGCCAGCACACCTGCGGCAGCTGTCAGCGCCGTCGCCCGTGACCTGCGGCTACCCCACCACGAAATCCTCATCACGCCCCCGTTGGTTCGCATGTGCCAGGGGAGCTTATAGGGGCAAAAACACCGTTATGCCGGTTTTGTCTGAATGGTGGATGGGCTGGGCGAGCTTCGAACTGTGCGTACCGAACTTCCGTGTTTATGATCGACAACCCCCGACCGGGGGCCCGACACGGCCGATCGATTCGGCCCCGGAGCAGAGCTGAGGTGCGCGACGGTGATCCGCGAGGCGTCCGCCTGCTGGGTGCGCGAACCCGGCGTGGCCGAGATCCAGCCGGTGTCACTGACCGCCCCGGGCCCCGACGAGGTGCTGGTCCGGGCACGCTACTCCGGGGTCAGCCGGGGCACCGAGACGCTGGTCTTCGCCGGCCGGGTGCCCGCCGACCAGTACGCCACAATGCGCGCGCCGTTTCAGGAGGGCGAGTTTCCCGGCCCGGTCAAGTACGGCTACCTGAGCGTCGGTGTCGTCGAGCAGGGCCCGCCGGAGCTGCTCGGGCGAACGGTGTTCTGCCTGCACCCGCACCAGAGCGCGTACGTCGTGCCGGTGAGTGCCGTGGTGCCGGTGCCGGAGGGGGTGCCGGCCGCCCGAGCGGTGCTCGCCGGCACTGTGGAGACCGCCGTCAACGCGCTGTGGGACGCCGCGCCGCTGGTCGGCGACCGCGTCACCGTCATCGGCGCGGGCATGGTGGGCTGCTGCGTCGCGACGCTGCTGGCCCGGTTCCCCGGCGTGCACGTCGAGTTGGTCGACACCGACGCGCGCAGGGCCGGCGTGGCCGGAGCCCTCGGTGTCGACTTCGCCAGCCCGGCCGACGCCCGCGGTGACCGGGACCTGGTCGTGCACGCCAGCGCCACCGCCGCCGGCCTGCAACAGTCGCTGGACCTGCTCGCCCCGGAGGGCACGGTCATCGAGCTGAGCTGGTACGGCGACCGCCCGGTGCAGGTGTCGCTGGGCGGGGCGTTCCACTCCCGTCGACTCAGCGTCCGCAGCAGCCAGGTCGGCATGGTGGCACCCGCCCGACGGGGACGGCGCAGTTACGCCGACCGACTGGCGCTCGCCCTGGACCTGCTCGACGACCCGGCCTTCGACGCGTTGATCACCGGCGCGTCGCGCTTCGCGGAGCTGCCCGACGTGCTCGCCAGACTGACCTCGGGCGACCTGCCCGCGCTCTGCCACCTCATCACCTACGAAGACGGAGAGTGACAGTGTTCAGCGTGACCGTTCGGGACCACATGATGATCGCCCACAGTTTCCGAGGCGAGGTGTTCGGGCCCGCCCAACGCCTGCACGGCGCGACGTTCGTCGTCGACGCGACGTTTCGCCGGCCCGACCTGGACGCCGACGGGATCGTGGTGGACATCGGCCTGGCCACCGAGCAGCTGCGGGCCGTGCTCAGCGAGCTGACCTACCGCAACCTCGACGACGAGGCGGCCTTCGCCGGAGTGAACACCACCACGGAGGTGCTGGCCCGTACGGTCGCGGACCGGCTGGTCGAGCGGGTGCACGCCGGTGAGCTCGGCGCCGGGGCGCGTGACCTGAGCGGCATCACTGTCACCCTGCACGAGTCGCACATCGCCTGGGCGAGCTACGAGCGGTCGTTGTGACCGATGCGGGCCGGGCGGTGCACGTCGTCCTGCCCGGTGACATCGACGATCCGGCCACGCCCAGCGGCGGCAACTCCTACGACCGGCGGATCTGCGCGGGGCTGGGCGAGCGCGGCTGGTCGGTGCGCGAGCATCCGGTGCCCGGCGCGTGGCCGCACCCCGACCCGGCCGACCGGGCGACGCTGGGCGCGGTGCTCGCCGCCGCGCCCGACGACGCCGTGGTGCTGATCGACGGCCTCATCGCCTCGGCCGTGCCGGACCTGCTCGCCCCGCACGCCCGTCGGCTGCGCCTGGTGCTGCTGGTGCACCTGCCGCTGAACGACGAGCCGGAAGCCCGCGCCCTGGCCACCGCCCGGGCCGTCGTCACCACCAGCGAGTGGACCCGCCGCGCCCTGTTGGCCCGCCACCCGGCCCTCGCCGGCCGGGTCCGGGCCGCGCCGCCCGGGGTGCGGCCCGCGCCGCCCACGGTCGGCTCGGTGGCCGGCGACCGGTTGCTCTGCGTCGCGGCGGTCACCCATCACAAGGGGTACGACGTGCTGGTCGACGCGTTGGCCACGCTGGTCGGCAGGTCCTGGACGATGGTCTGCGCGGGCTCTCTGGCCCGGGAACCGGATCTCGTGCACCGGCTGCGCGACAGGTTGACCGGGGCGGGCCTCACCGAGCGGGTGCGACTGGTCGGCCCGGTGACCGGCGCGGCGTTGGACGACGCCTACGCCGCCGCCGACCTGCTGGTCCTGCCGTCGAGAGGCGAGACGTACGGCATGGTCGTCACCGAGGCGCTGGCCCGCGGCCTGCCGGTGGTGACCACCGAGGTGGGCGGGCTGCCGGAGGCGCTCGGTCACGCGCCCGACGGTGAGCGCCCGGGACTGCTGGTCCCACCCGGTGACCCGGCGGCGCTGGCCGCCGCTCTGATCCGCTGGCTCGACGATGACGGGCTGCGCGCCCGGCTGGGTCGTGCCGCTCTCGCCCGGCGCGACACCCTGACCGACTGGCCGGTGACCACCGCGTTGCTGGCCGGAGTGCTGAAGGAGGTGGCGGAATGACCGCCGAGGAGACCCTGCCGTTCGCCGACTGGCTGCGGTTGCGTGAGCCGGCCGACGCGGCGGCGCGTGCCGAGGACCTGGTGGATGCCGTCCGGGCCCAGCTGACCGGGGACACCGCGACGGTGATCCACGACCTGGGCAGCGGCACCGGGTCGATGAGTCGTTGGCTGGCCGCCCGGCTACCCGGACCTCAGCACTGGGTGCTGCACGACCGGGACGCCGACCTGCTGGCCCGGGCCGCCGAGGGCATGCGGGGGGTGACCGCCGCCGCCGGCGCCCCGGTCACCGTCCACACCCGCTGTGGTGACCTCACCCGGCTGACCGCCGCCGACCTCGCGGACGGTTCCCTGGTCACCGCGTCCGCGCTGCTGGACATGCTCACCGCCGAGGAGGTCGAGCGGGTGGTGGCGGCGTGTGTCGGCCGGCCGGCCCTGTTCGCCATCTCGGTGACCGGGCGGGTCCGGTTCACCCCGGCCGACCCATTCGACGAGGCGGTCGAGGCCGCGTTCAACGACCACCAGCGGCGTACCGTCGAGGGCCGGCGGCTGCTCGGCCCGGATGCCGTCGCCGCCACCGCCGCCGCGTTCGCCCGGCGGGGCGTCGACGTGCGGGAACGGCCCAGCCCGTGGCGTCTCGGCCCGGAACAGGCCGACCTCACCGCCGAATGGTTCCGAGGATGGCTCGCGGCCGCCTGCGAGCAGCGCCCCGACCTGGCCGGACCCGCCCAGGCGTACGCCCGCCGTCGGCTGGCCGACGCGGCGGCCGGCCGGCTCACGGTGCTCGTCGAACACACTGACCTCCTCGCCGGTGGATGAACCGTTCACGCCCTGGGTACGTGGACTAGGGCAAGTGGACGATCTTCAAAGGGGAGGGCCGGCGCCGATGTTCTGGGCCTGGGCACGAGTGGTCGGCGGGGTGGGTCTGCTCGCCGTCCTGCTGTGGCAGGTGGGCACCGGCCCGTTCCTCGCCGGAGTGCGACTGATCGACGCGCCGGCGTTGGCAGCGGCGTTGGTCATCGGTGTGCTCACCACGGTCTGCGCGGCGTGGCGGTGGAGCCTGGTCGCCGGCGGTCTCGGCGTACGCCTGCCACTGGCGACAGCTGTGGCGCACTGTTACCGGGCCGTTTTCCTCAACGCCACACTGCCCGGCGGGGTGCTCGGCGACGTGCACCGCGCGGTACGCCACGGCCGCGACGCCGGTGACGTCAGCCGGGGCATCCGCGCGGTGGTCTGGGAACGTGCCGCCGGGCAGGTGGTCCTGGTCGGGGTCGCGCTGGTGGTGCTCGCCGCCTTCCCGTCCCCGGTCCGCCCGTACCTGCCGGTCGCCGCCGCGTTGCTCGTCGCCGCTGGGCTGGCCCTCGTGCTGGTGGCCCGGCTTCTCCCGAACGGTGGCGGGTCGCGCTGGGCGACGGCACTGCGCACCGCCGTGGCGGACGTACGGTCGGGGCTGCTGGCGCGGCGTACCTGGTTCGGTGTGCTGGTCGCCTCGGCCGTGATGGTCGCCGGTCACCTGGCCACCTTCCTGGTGGCGGCGCGCACCGCCGGGTCGGACGCCCCGCTGTCCCGCCTGCTGCCGTTGACGTTGCTCGCCCTGCTCGCGATGGGCCTACCGTTGAACGTGGCCGGTTTCGGGCCCCGCGAGGGGGTGGCGGCATGGGTGTTCGGCGCGGCCGGTCTCAGCGCGGCCGAGGGCGTCGCCACCGCCACCGTCTACGGCGCGCTGATCCTGGTGGCCAGCCTGCCCGGGGCTGCGGTGTTGCTGGCCCGTCGACGTCGAATTCCGGTCGCCGCCCGGGAAGCCGCCTCCGGCGGCGGATGTTGAGTCGGTTGTGAGACGGTACGCGTCACCGGACGACGGTGGCACCGGACAAAGGAGTCCCATGCCCGAAGCATTGCCCGTTGCCACGATCCGCACGCAGGTCACGGTGCCGCTGGCGTTCCCGGACGGCTACACCACGACGGCCCGGGTGTTCACCTTCAAGGGCCTGGTGGACGGTCGGGAGCACCTGGCCCTCGGCCTCGGCGACTGGGCGGGCGCCCTGGACCGGGTCACCGCCGGGGGAGCAGCCCCGCTGGTCCGCCCGCACAGCGAGTGCCTGACCGGCGACGTGTTCGGCAGCCAACGCTGCGACTGCGGGCCGCAACTGCGCGAGGCGGTGCAGCGGATCGCCGAGACCGGCGGTTTCCTGCTCTACCTCCGCCAGGAGGGCCGGGGCATCGGCCTGTACGCCAAACTCGACGCGTACGCGTTGCAGGACGCCGGGTTGGACACCTACCAGGCCAACGTCGCGCTGGGCCGGGGCGAGGACGAGCGGGACTACACCGTCGCCGCGCAGATGCTCGCCACGTTGGGTGTGCCGCGGGTCCGACTGCTCAGCAGCAACCCGGACAAGGCCGAGCAGTTGACCCGGTTGGGCGTGGACGTCGCCGAACGGGTGCTCACCAGCGTCTTCCTCTCGCCGGCCAACGCGGGCTACCTGGCGGCCAAGGCCGCCAAGGCGGCGGAGGTCGAGGCGGCCGAGGCGGCCGAGGCGGCGGATGTGCTCGCGGGTCGTACTCCTGAGCGGCCCGTCTCCCGATGAGTTGGCGGCCGGGGCCCACGCGGCCGTACGTGCTGCTGAGTTGTGCCGCCTCCATCGACGGGTACATCGATGATGCCTCCGAGCAGCGGTTACTGCTGTCCAACGAGGAGGACCTGGACCGCGTCGACGCGGTTCGGGCCAGCTGCGACGCCATTCTGGTCGGCGCCGGCACCGTCCGACGAGACGACCCTCGGTTGCTGGTGCGCTCGCCGAGCCGCCGCGACGAGCGGGTGGCGGCCGGCCGGCCCGCCTCACCCACCAAGGTCACCCTGACCGCGCAGGGTGACCTCGACCCGACCGCCCGCTTCTTCACCGCCGGTGACTCGGCCCGGCTCGTCTACTGCGCCACGGGCGCGCTGGAGAAGACCGAGGAGCGGGTCGGCCGGCTGGCCACCGTGATCGACGCGGGTGAGCCTGTGGACCCGGGGTGGCTGCTGACCGACCTGGCCGCGCGGGGCGTACAGCGGTTGATGGTGGAGGGCGGCGGGACGGTGCACGCCCAGTTCCTCGCCGCCGGCCTCGCCGACGAACTGCACCTGGTGGTCGCCCCGTTCTTCGTCGGCGACGGTCGGGCGCCCCGGTTCGTGGGGGAGGGTAGCTTCCCCTGGCACCCGGGTCGACGTGCCCGCCTGGCCGAGGCCCGTCAGATCGGCGACGTGGTGCTGCTCCGCTACGCCCTCTCCGACCGCTGCCCCGCCGACCCCATCGGTCGATCATGAGGTTGGCGTTAATCTGTGGCCGGCGGGGGTGGGGTTCCGGGAGGATCTCCGGATGTCCGTAGCGCCTCTGGCCCTCCTGCGCTGGCAGTTCGACCTGACGTGGTCGCTGTTCGAGCACCACCTGGAGCGACTCGATCCCGCTGACTTCCTCTGGGAGCCGGCCACACACTGCTGGTCGGTGCGGCAGAGCACCGACGGCACCTGGACTCCGGACTGGGCCGACACCGAACCCGACCCGGTCCCGGTGCCGACGATCGGCTGGCTCACCTGGCACGTCGGCTGGTGGTGGACAGTGGCGATGGACCATCTCCGGGGTGGATCAGCGCGGCAGCGCACGGCCGTTGTCTGGCCGGGCGCGGGCGAGCCGAGTGTCGCCTGGCTGCGTGGTCTACGCACCGAATGGTTGGAGCTTCTCGACCAGCTCAGCGACAGCGACCTCGACCGCATCGCGACGTTCCCCTGGCCGGACGGGACCGACCACACCGTCACGCACACGATCGGTTGGGTCAACTCGGAGCTGATGAAGAACGTCGCGGAGATCGGTCAGCTCCGGCTGCTCCGCGCCACACGAACCGATCCGGACAGCCCGGCTGCTCGACCGTAGTAGCTTCGTCACACGGAGTGCCGTGACGAAAGTGGAGGCGGCGTGCTCAGTGTCCGGTGTGTCGAGTGCGAGGCCGAACTGCCCGTCGGCCCCGGCCGGGGGCGCCCGCGCCGCTACTGCTCCCGGAGCTGTCAGGCCCGCGCGTACCGGAGACGTCGTGAGCACGGCCCCACCAGCGGCCCGCGTCGGATTCGGGACCTGCCCGCGCCGACCGGCGGCGACCCGCGCCACCGGTTGGTCGCCCTCGCGGTCGAGCTTGCGGACGCCGGCGGCCTGGACGCCGTCTCGCTGCGGGTCCTCGCCCAACGCGCCGGCCTGCCCGCCCACGGCGTGTACCGGCACGTCCGGAACCGGGCCGACCTCCTCGCCGCGATGGCCGAGCGGATCACCGCCACTCATCCGCCCGGCACCGCGCCACTACCGCGCGATCCGCGCCAACGGCTCGAACGGTTGGCCGGGGACGAGTGGGCGATGTACCGCAGCCATCCCTGGCTGCTGGCCATCCTCGCCACCGACCGGCCGCCGACGGGGCCGGCGGTACTCGCCATGGTCGACCGGGTGGTGGCGGCGTTCACCAGCGCCGGATATGCACCGGCCGAGGCGTTCCGCGCCTACCTGGCGCTCAGCGGCTACGTCCAGGGCATGGCCCTGCTCATCCGGCGTGACCCCGGGGACACCACCTACCACGCCTGGTGGTCGGCGACCCGCACCCGGCTGGAGCGGACCGGCCGTACCCGGGACCGACAGTGGCTGGCCGCGGCAGGGCAGACCAGGCCCGACACCGACCTGGACACCTGGTTCCAGTTCGGTCTGCGCGGTCTGCTCGACGGCCTGCTGCACAGCCCCGCTCGGTAGGCTGACCGGCGTGCCGCGACTGGAGACGATCACTCAGGACAATGTGGAGGCCGCGTGCCGGGTGAGCGTGCGGCCCGACCAGGAGAAGTTCTCCTCTCCGGTCGCCTGGTCCCTCGCCGAGGCGTACGTGCAGCCCGAGATCGCGTGGCCGCGTCTGATCGTCGAGGATGACGAGATCGTCGGCTTCCTGATGGGCTTCTTCGACATCGTGTGGGATCCGGCCCAGTCGGACGACAGGCGCTCGGGCCTGTGGCGGCTGAACATCGCCGCCGAGCACCAGGGCCGGGGGTACGGCCGCTTCGCGGTACAGGCCGTCCGCGACGAGGCCCGCCGACGTGGGCACGACCGCGTCTACACGACGTGGAAGCCGGGGCCGGACGGCCCGGAGCAGTTCTACCTGAAACTCGGGTTCCAGCTCACTGGGGAGACCAGCGAGGACGAGGTGGTGGGCGTCCACTCCACCGACTGACCGGACGCCGTCGACCACCCCGGACCGAGTGATCAGCGGTGCGGCGGGGCCTGCGTACGATGCGGGGTCGAGTTCCCCTCGTCGCGGCGGAGGTATCGGGCAATGGCAGGCCAGCACGAGGGTTTCGCCCTCGGCATCGACCTCGGCACGTCCAACACTGTGGCGGTGCTGCGCTGGCCGGACGGGCGGACCCGTCCGCTGCTGATGGACGGTCAACCGCTCAGTCCGTCCGCCGTCTACGCCGACCCGGACGGCACCCTGCACACCGGCTGGGACGCCCGCCGGTTGGCGCAGGCCGACCCGGCCCGGTTCGAGGCGAACCCCAAGCGTCGGGTGGACGAGCCGACAGTGCAGCTCGGTGACCGCGCCTACCCGCCGGCCGAGCTGCTCGCCGCGGTGCTGGCGACGGTCGGCCGGGCGGCGGTGAACGCTGTGGGTTTCCTGCCGCCGGCAGTGGTCACCTGCCCGGCCGCGTGGGACGCGACGCGGCGGCAGGTCCTCGCCGACGCGCTGCTGCGGGCGGGCTGGCCGCAGGCGGCAGAGCACACCCTCGCCGGTCCGACGCCGCCCGGCACCCGGCTGCTGCGGGAGCCGGTGGCCGCCGCCCGGTACTACACGCAGGTGCTGCACCGTCCGGTGCCGGTCGGTGGGGCGATCGCGGTGTTCGACTTCGGTGGCGGGACGCTCGACGTCGCCGTGCTGCGCAACGAGGGCGCGGACCCCTGGGGCGACTCAGGCTTCAGCGTGGTCGCCGACGGTGGCCTGCCCGACCTGGGCGGTCTGGACCTCGACGCCGCGCTGGTACGGCGGGTCGGCGAGTTGGTCGGTGAGCGGCACGCCGGGCAGTGGGACCGGCTCACCCGACCGGCTGATCCGGCGCAGCGCCGCGACCAGGTCCGGCTCTGGGACGAGGTACGTGGTGCGAAGGAAACCCTGTCCCGGTCTGCTGTCGCCCCGGTCGCGGTGCCCGGTGTGGCCGAGACGATCCAGCTGACCCGGGCGGATGTCGAGCGGGTGGCCACGCCGCTGCTGCGCAGGGCGGTGCAGCGGGCCCGGGAGGTCATCGCCGCCGCCGGGCTGCGCCCCGATCAGCTCGACGGGCTGTTCCTCGTGGGCGGGTCGTCACGGATCCCGCTGGTGGCCCGCATGCTCCACGCCGAGCTGGGGATCGCGCCGACGGTGCTGGACCAGCCCGAGTTGCCGGTGGCCGAGGGTGCCCTGACCGACCTGCCGCTGCGCAAGCCGCTCCCCGCGTACGCGGGCCTGCCGCTCGCACCACCCGCGCCCTCTTCGGTGAGCCCGCCCGCGCCGCGCCCCGTGAGCCCGCCGATGCCGAGCCCCGTCAGCCCGCCCGCCCCGGCCGGAGCCCTCGCGCCGGTCGTACCGTCGCAGCCCTGGCCGGGATCCACCCCGCCGGCGGGCCCGCCCCCGGGGCCGGGCCTGGCCGGCGCCACCCCGACCCCGCCGGCCGGCGCGACCCGCTGGCCTCGGGCGCGCTGGGTGGTTCTCGGCGCGGTGCTGGCCCTGGCCGGGGTGGCCACCGCGGCGACGCTCTACCTGACCCGGGACCGCTACCCGAACCTGGAGTTCGCCTCGCTGCGCGAGCTGTCCCGCCTGTCAGCCGGCACCGAACGGCCGCTCGACATGTGGACGGCGGTGCTCGACGACCGGGCCTACCTGGCGTTTGCGCTGCCGGACGACCGGCTGGAGGTGGTGGCCGTCGACGCGGGCAACGGCCGCGAGTTGTGGCGCGAGCAGACCGACGTGCGGGCCAACGACTGGGAGGCGATCATCGCCGTCCCCGGGGCGGTCGCGGTCCTCGCCGACGCGCCGGGCGACAGCACCCCCCGACCGCTGGCCGTCCTCGACGGCCGCACCGGCGAGCAGCGCTGGCAGCGCGTTCTGCGTGGTGACGACGACGTCTACTTCGCCGACGACACGGCGGTGCTGGTGGACCGGACCGCCGACGAACTGGTCGGTCTGCGCCTGACCAACGGCTCGGCGAAGTGGACCGAGCCCAACCCCCGCGGCCAGTACGCCGGCGGCCGTACCGTGGTCCGACCGGTCGGCACCGACGCGGCGGCGGGCGGGCCGGCCTTTCTCGACGGCACGCCCCGCAACCCGTGGGCGAGCAAGGGGCGGCGACTCGTCCAGGTGGGTGCGGACCGGTCGGTGCGGCTGCTCGACATGGCATCCGGCGCCGTGCTGCGCCAGTGGGGCAGCGTCGCCGACCCCGATGACCTGGTGGTCGCCCACGAGGACCGCCTGTACGTGGCCGCCAACGAGGGTGGTTACCAGCTGCTCGCGTACGACCTGAACTCCGACGCCGAGCCGGTGGTGCTGCACCGCTCCGGCAACGACGAGTACCGCCCGAAGGAACTGGTGGCCTGCGGTGAGCGGCGGGCCTGCCTGTTGCAGGTGCCGAACAATGACGTCGCGCGCACCGAGGTGGTGGCGGTCACCGAAGGCGAGCGCATGATCAGCTGGCCGGCGCCGGGCGTGACCGGTCTAATCCCGTTGGGTGAGCAGGTGCTCGCCCAACGGGAGCTGCCGGAGCCGACCGTCACCGTCTTCGACGCCGCCGGCAAGCCCGTGCTGCGGGACCGGGGCGGGGTGGCGGTCCGCCTGGACGCGGGCAACCTGCTGGTCTTCGCCAAGGCGCCCAGCGTGGTCGCTGACAACCGGGTGCTGGCCGGGGTGTGGGCCGAGTCCGGGGAGGTCGACGAGTTGGGTGAGCTGAAGGACGTCCGTAGCTCCTCCTGCTCGTGGAACACCAGTGTGATCGCCTGCGGCGCGGAGAAGGACTTCGTGCTGTACCGCTTCACCGACGACTGACGTCGACGGCCCACCGGTCGGCTCGTACGATGCTCCGGTGAATCTTCGAGGTACGGTCCGCGCCGATCGTCCGCTGGTGGTTCTTGCCGTGGGGGAGGAGGCCCGCTACCTGCCGCCCGAGCTTCCGGTCCTGCTCACCGGCATGGGCAAGGTGAACGCCGCCAGCGCGGTGGCCGCGGTGCTGGCCGCCGGGCCGCGCCCCGCCCTGCTGCTCAACCTGGGTACGGCGGGCGCGTTGCGCCCCGGGTTGGTCGGCATCCACGAGGTCGCCACGGTGCTCCAGCACGACCTGGACACCGACCTGCTGCGCACGCTCACCGGCGAGACCTACGGGGCGCCGCTGACGTTGGCCGCCGAGGGCGCGGTGCTCGCGACCGGTGACACCTTCGTGGCCGACGACGCGGAGCGGGACCGGTTGGCGCAGCGCGCCGACCTGGTCGACATGGAGGGGTACGCGGTGGCGTGGGCCGCGGCGCAGGCCGGCGTGCCGTGCCGGCTGGTCAAGCAGGTAAGCGACGAGGCGGGCGACGGCGCGGCCCGGAGCTGGCAGGAGTCGGTGGACGCGTGCGCCCGGGACCTCGCCGAGTGGGCCGCCCGACACGTCGCCTGAGTGAGCAGGGTCAGTCGCCGGATTGTCGAAACCGCAGGCCCGGCGTGGTCTCCCGGGCCGCCCCGGGGAGCAGGACGTGAGCCGCCAGCCCCAGCCCCACGACCACGGTGACCAGCACCGGCGGCCAGTGGCCGGCCCAGGGCAGCACCAGCAGCGGCAGGATCAGGCAGCTCAACCGCCACCACGGCATCTTCGTCGACACGAGCAGGGTGAACAGCGCGCGGCCGACCACGAACAGGATCGGGCCGCCGATGATCAGCAGGAGCCACCGCGCCGGTGTCGTCCCGGTCGGCCGCGAGACGACCAGGTCGAACGCCGCCGCCGTGCCGACCACGCCGGCCAGCATCACCAGATGGGTGTACGGGGCCACCCGCGTCGGCCGGCCCGCCCTCGCCCCGGCTTCCAGCAACTCGCCGGCCCGGAAGACGTAGACCTGCCACATCAGCAGCATGAGGCCGAAGGCGCAGAACAACGCGGTGACCCGGATGCCGTCGAGATCGGTACGGCTGACCCGCATGGTGGGCACCAGGATGATGTCGCCGAGGGCCAGGATGACGAACTGCTGGTACCGCTCGCCCAGGTGCCCGGTGGTCCGCTCGTACTGGTCGATCGGCACCCGGCCCAGCCGGGGTGTCGGGTAGCGGGCCGCCGAGGAGAGCAGGTCGATCGTGATGGCGATGGTCCAGAGCGGCCAGTTCACGTCGCCGGTCACCCCGCCGGTGATCCAGAAGACGCCGGACACCACGAACCAGAACAGGAACCGGGTGGCCCGGATCGTGGCCGCCCGGTGGCGCTGCCGGAGCAACGTCGTGATCAGGATGATCCCGCGAGAGATGTGCGTACCGACGTACGCGACCGCGAAGATCATCGCGTGCCCGTCGGTGATCATCGGCAGGGACGCCGCCATCCCCACCGAGCCGACCATGGCGATCATCAGAATGGCCTGGATGGGGCGTTGCTGCGGGTCGTAGAACTCGGTGGTGGTGGAGGTGACCGACCAGGTCCACCAGATGGCCGTCAACATCAGCAGCACCTTCGCGCCGCCGGACCAGGAAAGGTTCTCGGTCAACAGCGTCGAGGTCAGCGCGAGGGCCGCCACGAAGACCACGTCGAAGAGCAACTCCAGCAACGTGGCCCGGGTCGACCCGTCCGGCCGGCGTACCAGTGCCGCGGTGCCTCCGGTGCTCATGCCCGGCCTCCCGCCGTGTCTTCGAGGATTATCGGCGGTGCCGGCGCGGCCCGTCCCCGGATCGGCGATTCCCGCCGGTCGGGGAAGCGGGCGGCCGGAGGTTGCCAGGGCGTCGGAGGCCGGGCGATGCTTGACCGCATCCAATAGTTTCGATCTCTTCGGAGGTTCGGATGCGCCGCTACCCGCTGGTCACCCTCGTCCTGACCGCCCTGCTGCTCGTCGCTCCTGGCGCGGCGCAGGCCGCCGTCCCCGACCGGGCCGCCGCGCCCGCCGCCGACCCGACGGCCACGCTGACCGGGGTACGCACCGCGGGCACCGCCTGGGGTCTCGACCCCGCCACCGGCCGGATGACCCTCACCGTGGACGACACAGTGGCCCCCAGCGAGGTGGCCGCGCTGCGGTTGGTGACCGACCGGGCCGGCGTGCTGCTGCGCCGCGAACCCGGAACCCTGCGCCCGCTGATCGCCGGCGGGCAGGGCATCTACGGCGGCGGCGGCGCGCGCTGCTCGCTCGGCGCGAACGCGCGCAGCGGCAGCACCTACTACGTGATCACCGCCGGGCACTGCACCACCGCCGCCGCCACCTGGTACACCGACAGCGCCCAGACCACGGTGCTCGGTACCCGCACCGCAACCAGCTACCCCACCAACGACTACGGGCTGATCCGCTACACCGGCCGGATCGCCCACCCGAGCGCGGTCTACACCTACCCCGGCCTGGTGACTATCAATGGCCCCGGCAGCGCGTACATCGGTCAGGCGGTGTGCCGCAGCGGCAGCACCACCGGCGTGCGCTGCGGCACCGTCACCGGTCTCAACCAGACCGTCAACTACGCCACCGGCGTGATCTACGGCCTGATCCGCACCAACATCTGCGCCGAACCGGGGGACAGCGGCGGACCGCTCTACGTGGCCTCCACCGGCAAAATCCTCGGCATCCTCTCCGGCGGCACCGGCAACTGCACGGCCGGCGGCACCACCTACTACCAGCCGATCGCGGAGGTGTTGGCCGCGTACGGGTTGACGTTGCCCTGACCAGCGGGACACCGCTTGCCCGTCCCGCGCGGGACACCTAGGCTCGGCGACGCCCAGCACCCCCGCCGCGAGGACGTGTGCCCGATGCCGACCGCCCCCCGACCTGACCAGCCGAGTGTCCCGGCCGGCCTTCCGTCGATCGAGGTGGCAGCGGTAGGGGAGACGATGGTGGTGCTCTGCCCCGCGCCGGGTGAGCCGCTGGAGCGCGCCGAGCGGGTCGGCATGTCGGTCGGCGGGGCCGAGTCCAACGTGGCCGGTTACCTGGCCCGCCTGGGACACGTGACGACCTGGGTGAGCCGGGTCGGCGACGACCCTTTCGGTCGGGCCGTCGTCCGGCACGTCGCCGCCGCCGGCGTCCGCGTCGACCAGGTCTGCGTGGACCCGACCGCCCCCACCGGCCTGTACGTCAAGGACCCCGGCCCGGACGGGACCGCCGTGCACTACTACCGGGCCGGTTCGGCGGCCGCCCGGATGGACCCCGCCACGCTGGCGGCCCCGGCGCTGGCCGGTGCCCGGGTGCTGCACCTGTCCGGAATCACCCCGGCGCTCTCCGCGTCCTGCCGGGCGCTTGTCGAGCACGCGGTGACCGACCGGCCGCTGGCGCAGGCGTTGGTCAGCTTCGACGTCAACCACCGGGCCCGACTGTGGTCCGCCGAGCAGGCCGCACCGGTGCTACGCGACCTCGCCAACCGCTGCGACCTCGTCTTCGTCGGGCAGGACGAGGCGGAGACCCTGTGGGGCACCACCGACCCGACCGCCGTACGCGAGGTGTTGCCCGATCCGCAGACGGTGGTGGTCAAGGACGGCGCGGTGGGCGCCACCGCACTGGTCCGCGACGCCGAACCGGTCTTCGTGCCCGCGCCCCGGGTGACAGTGGTGGAGCCGGTCGGCGCCGGAGACGCGTTCGCCGCCGGTTACCTGGCCGGGCTGCTACGCGGCCTCGACCCAGTACGGCGGCTGCGCCTCGGCCACCTCGTCGCCGCCCAGGCGTTGACGAGCAGCGGCGACAACGCCCCCGTACCGCCGTGGACCTGGTTCGAGAAACTCATCGACGCCCCCGCCGACGCCTGGTCGCCGCTCGACCTGACCCAGCCGGGGGCGACGACCTGAGCCGGGCCGCCGGGTTGCGACCCGACCAGCAGCAACAGTCCCACCGCGACATCGGATGGAGTGCACCATGACCGCACCGGACTTCGATCACATCTTCGGCGGCGCCCGGGTGATGGCGATCCTGCGCGGCCTGCCGGTCGCCGAGACCGTTCGGCTCGCCGAGCGCGCCTGGGACCTCGGCATCGACGTGGTGGAGGTTCCGGTGGCCACCGCCGACGCGGTGCCGGCGCTGCGGGCTGCCGTCGAGGCGGGGGCCGAGCGCGACCGGATCGTCGGTGCCGGCACCGTGCTCGACGTCGACCAGGTCGCCGCGGCGGCCGACGCGGGTGCCCGGTTCACCGTCGCGCCCGGCCTGGACCTCGCGATCGCCGACGCCGCCGCCGCACGTGGCCTGCCGCACCTGCCCGGTGTGGCCACCCCGACCGAGGCCCAGCAGGCACTGCGGCACGGCCTCACCTGGCTCAAGGCGTTCCCCGCGATCGCCCTCGGGCCGGCCTGGTTCAAGGCCGTCGCCGGCCCGCTGCCGCAGTTGCGCTTCGTCGCCACCGGCGGCCTGGACGCCAGCAACGCCGACGCGTTCCTGCAAGCGGGCGTACGCGTGGTGGCCGTCGGCTCCGCCCTCTCCGACCCCACCCAGCTAGACGCCCTAGCCAAACTGACCCGCCCCGCCTAACCCCCTCCCTCCCTCCCTCCCTCCCTCCCGCGCCCCCTCCCTCCCGGCGTCGATCTTGCACTT
>NZ_JBEZEH010000100.1:0-24605 GCF_040648775.1 Micromonospora sp. NPDC049089 | reverse complement strand
GCTGACCGGGCGGAGCTGACCCGGCCCGGTCGGCGCGAGGGATTCGCGCCGGCCGGGCCGGAACAACGTCAGGGACGCTGCGCGGGGGACTCGGTCTTCGCCGCGTCCCGCTCGACGATCGGCTCGACGATGTCGTCGATCGCCGTGAGCAGGTCGGCGTCGAGCTTCACCCCGGCGGCCTTCACGTTGTCGTGCACCTGCTCGGGGCGGGACGCGCCGATGATCGCCGACGAGACGTTCGGGTTCTGCAACACCCACGCCACGGCGAGCTGGGCCATGCTGAGCCCGGCCTGCTCGGCGAGGGGCTTGAGCTGCTGGACCCGGGTCAGCACGTCGTCGTTCATGAACCGGGAGATGAAGCCCGCGCCCGACTTCTCGTCGGTGGCCCGGGAACCGGCCGGCGGTGGCTGGCCCGGCAGGTACTTGCCGGAGAGTACGCCCTGCGCCATCGGCGACCAGACGATCTGCCCGATGCCCAGCTCCTCGCTGGCCGGCACGACCTCAGTCTCGATGACCCGCCAGAGCAGCGAGTACTGCGGCTGGTTGGACACCAGCGGCACGTGCAGCTCCCGGGCGAGCGGGTGAGCGGCGCGCAGCTGGGCGGCGGTCCACTCGGAGACGCCGATGTAGTGCGCCTTGCCGGAGTGGACGACGTCGGCGAACGCCTCCATCGTCTCCTCCAGCGGGGTGCTGTAGTCGTAGCGGTGGGCCTGGTAGAGGTCCACGTAGTCGGTGCGCAGTCGGCGCAGCGAGCCGTTGATCGACTCCATGATGTGCTTGCGGGACAGGCCACGGTCGTTGCGGCCGGGCCCGGTCGGCCAGTAGACCTTGGTGAAGATCTCCAGGCCCTCACGACGCTCGTTCTGCAACGCCCGGCCGAGCACGTCCTCGGCCCGGGTGCCGGCGTACACGTCGGCGGTGTCGAAGGTGGTGATCCCCGCGTCGAGAGCGGCCCGGACGCAGGCGAACGCCGCGTCCTCCTCGACCTGCGAACCGTGGGTGATCCAGTTGCCGTACGAGATCTCGCTGACCATCAGGCCGGAACGGCCCAGGTGTCGGAATTCCATGTACCGACCCTAGCCCCAGTGGATCAACACCGGCGACCGGCGACTCAGAGCACCGGGTTGGCGTCGGTGAGGAGCCGGTCGATCTCCTCCAGCACCTCGGCGCGATCGCGGTGCACCGGATCGATGAGCGGCACGCCGCGCCGGTCCAGCGCGCCCCACCGCCCGTTGTCGCTCTCGACCAGGAACGCCACCGGGTGGATGACCAGCATCGGGTGCGCCGGCGGGACCAGCACCGTGCCGGTGCGGTCCACCACGCCCCGCCGACCCGCCACGTCGACCACGGCGAGCCCCTCGTCGGTGAAACCGTCGATCTTCTGGCCGTCGGCCAACTCGGTGACGAAGCCGTGGTAGCGGGTGGGCACGATGACCCGACCGGTCCGGTCGACCGCTCCCCAACCCTCGCGCCGTACCGCGGCCAGCCCACGCCGGAACGGTCGTACCTCGGCGAAGTTCGGCGCGACCTGCACCGCCCCGGTCGCGTCGATCGCCGTCCAACCACCCTCGCCGACCACCCACGCCAGGCCGTCGCTGAACGGCTGCGCGGCCCGGAAGGACGGCGGGATCACCGTCGTACCGAGCAGGTTGATCAGCGACCAGCGGTCGGTGTCCGGCCGGCGGACCCAGGCCAACCCGTCGTGGAAGGGCTGCGCCTCGGCGTACCGGGCGGGGACGATCACGTCGCCGTCCTGGCTGGTGTAACCCCACAGCGACCCGTCCCGGTCCGGCAACGGGGGCCGGTCCCGGTCGAGCACCTCGTCCCGACCCCGGGGGTACGCCCCGAAGCCATCCGCCTCGGCCCGGACGGTGACCGCGTCGAGGGCGACCCGGACCCGTTCCAGCAGTTCGGCGTCGCCCGCGCCGCGCAGGTCGAGCGCCTTCTCGAAGTGCTCGCACGCCTCCATGAGCCGCCCCTGGTCGTAACACGACCGCCCGGCGTGCTCGTGCAGCGCGGCCCGTAGCCGGTCGGGCAACTCGACCGAGTTGGCCTGGGCGAAGAGCTGGTCGGCCTCGGCGAAGTTGCCACGCCAGCGCAGCACGTGGGCCAGCCGGGCCTGGGCCAGCGCGGTCCGGCGCAGCTCGCCGGTGGCCTCGGCGTAGGTGAGGGCGAGCCGACCGTCGGCCAGCGCGTCGTCCAGGTCGCCGAGGATCCGCGAGGCCACCGCCCGCAGGCTGAGCAGCCGGGCCCGGGCACGGTTGTCGACCGCCGAGCCCAACTTCTCGGTCAGCCGCCGACGGATGGCCCGCAGGTCGTCCGGCTCCGTCAGCTCCTCGCGCAGGGTGACCGGGTCCAACCGCCACCGGTACGCGGCCAGCACCTGCTCCGGGTCGCCCGGGTCGGCCAGCGACGGGCGGGTCACCACCGGCGGTGCTTCGTCGGGTGGCGCGGACACCTGCTCGTGCTCCCCGTCCCAGCCGCTCCTCGGGCCGGGTACGGCCGACGCTGGCGGCGCGGAGGCGGGTACGGCCGACGCTGGCGGCGCGGAGGCCGGCGCCACCGACGCTGGCGGTGCGGACGTCGGCGCTATCGACGCTGGCGGTCCGGAGACCGGCGCTGTGGCGGGCGGTGCTGTCGAGGCCGGTGGCGCGGAGGCGGGCTCTGCTGCGGGTGCCGGCGGTGCGGAGACCGGTGCTCCGGAGTACGGCTGTGCGGGCGCGGGTGGCGCGGATACGGGCGCTACGGAGTACTGCTGCGGTGAGGCGGGTGGTGCGGACACCGGAGCTGCGGTCGGTGCCGGCGGTGCGGAGACGGGCGCGGAGGAGAGGGGCGGCACGGAGACGGGTGCCGCGGGTGGCGCCGATACCGGCGGGGCCGGAGGGACGGAGACCGGCGTGACCGAGGCGGGCGGTGCGGAGGTCGGTGTGAGCGAGGCGGGCGGTGCGGAGGTCGGTGTGACCGAGGCCGGCGGTGCGGAGACCGGCGTGACCGAGACCGGCGGTGCGGAAAGCGGCGGTGCGGAGACGGGAGGTGCCGAGACGGGCGGGCTCGTGTCGTCCGCAGCCGTGACATGCGTCGCCGCGTCGCCCCGCCACTCGTCGGCTGGCGAGCCGTCCGCCGGGCTCGCGCTCGGGTCGTCGATCGCGTCCGTCGGCTCGGCCGGTGGCGCGAGTTCGTCCGTCGGGTCGTGCTCGACCGGATCGGTGTTCGCGCTGGGTGACGCGGCAAAGGGCTGCTGGTCGGCCTCGCCCTCGGCGTCGAGGTCGGCTTCGGTCCGCTGGTGGGGCATCGCGACGACAGGTACGCCGGAGACGGGCTGGTCGCCATCCACAGGGTCCGTGTCGAAGCCGGGCTGCGGGTCGTCGTCCAGGTCGTCCGCCCAGAGCCGCGGGGCACCGGAGACCGGGTGGGCGGGCGGCGCGGAGACCGGGGCGAACGCGTCGTCTGGTGCCGACCCGCTGGCGTGCTCGTCGGCCACACCGAGATGGGTGTCGGCCGCCGGCGTCGACACCTGCGCGTCCGGTGTCGCGGAGCGGTCGGGGTCGCCGGCCTCGTCGTCGATCTGGTCGAACGACCGCTGGTCCGTCGCAGGCTCGGCCTGGTCGGATTCGGCGGGCTGAGCGGGGCTGAACCACGCCTCCGGTCCGCGGGCACCCGGGACGTCGTCCGGCTCGTGAACGGGCGCCACCGGCTCTTCCGCGGGCGGCGGGGGTACGTAGCGGCGCGGCGTACCGGGGGCCGGCGGAAGCACCGGCTCGACCTCCGCCGCCGGTGGCTGCGGGGCCGCCGGGCTCGGGTCGGCCGGGGGCGGGTCGGACCGGGTCGCCGGCGGCGGTGCCTGCCAGGTGGGTGGCGGGGCCACCGACGGACGGGCGTCCGCCGTCGGTGCCAGTCGCTCCGGTGGGTACGGGCGCTGCTGCGCCGCCGGTCGATCCGGCGCGGCCGGTCGATCGGCGGGGTGCGGCCGCTCCGCCGGGGGCGAGCGGTCCGGGGAGGTCGGGCGGCGGTCGGTCGGTGGGGTGCCGGCCAACGGGTCGCCGACCCGACGGCGGTCCGGGCCCGGCTCCTCGCCGCGCCGCTGGTCCGCCGGACGGTCCCGGCTGTCCGGGCCGGGGTAACGCGGCGGCGGAGCGGGATGCGGTCCGGATGCCGGTGGCGGTTCGGCCAGCGGCCGGCGTCCCGATGCCGATGGGGCGTCCGAGCGCTCGTCGGCGCCGGGCGGGTCCACCGGCGCGGGCAGGTACTCCAACCGCAGGCGCGCGGCGGGTGGCCCCGAGACCGGCCGGTCGGAGGCGGGTGAGACCGGGACGGCTGACACCGGTCGGTCCCAGGCGGGGGAGACGGGTGCTGGCGACACCGGTCGTTCCGGGGAAGCGGGGGCGGCTGACACCGGTCGGTCCCAGCCGCGGCTGGTGGGGGAGTCGGGTGCTGGCGACACCGGTCGTTGCGGGGAGGCCGGGGCGGCTGACACCGGTCGGTCCCAAGCAGGGGAGACGGGTGCTGGCGACACGGGCCGCTCCGGGGAGACCGGCATGGCGCGGTCGGAGGCGGGCGGCGCCGTGGCGGCCGGGCGTACCTGTCGCTCGTCGTACCGTGCCGGAGTGGCCGCCGGGCGCTCGTCAGGCCGGGACGGCGTGGCCGCCGGCCGGTCGGGCCGGGCGGCTGGACGCGGCGACATGCCCGGGTCGGCGCCGCGGTACGGGTCGGCGCCGCGGTACGGGTCCGTGGTGCGGTGCGGGTCGGGGCTGCGGTACGGGTCGGGGCTGCCGTGTGGGTCGGTGCGGTGCGGGTCCGTGGTGCGGTGGCCGGGCTCCCGGGTGCGGTCCGAGGTGCGGTCCTGGCGCACCGGACCCGGTGCTGGCCAGGGCAGACTGCCGTCCGACCGTTGGCCAGGCTGCGGACGGGGCTCGCGGTACGCGTCCTCACGGGGTGCGTCGTCGCGGTACCCGTTGTCCCGGTACCCGTCCGGGCGGGCCTGCTCGCGGGGTCGCCGGTCCGGGTACGCCTCGGCGCGGGCCGCCGCCTCACGGGGCTGCTGCCGGTGCGGGTCGGTGTCGGGCCGCCGCCGGTCGTCGTCGAGGCGCGGTTGGTCGGTCAGGTCCGGCTCGGGGCGACGCCGTCGCCCACCGTTGGGTGAGGGTGCTGCGCCGATCCCCTCGTCCGCGCGGTAGCGCGGCTCCGGGCGGCGCAGGTCCTCTGCGGCCCGGTCCGGGTACCCGTCGGCGCGGTATCGCGTGCGGCCGTCCACTGATGCCCACGGGTCGACCCCGTCGGCGACGCGGCCGTCGGCGACGCGGCCGTCGGCGACGCGGCCGTCGGCGACGCGGCCGTCGTGGTCGCGGGTGGGTCGGACGCCGTACCCGTCGGCGGTGTGCCGTTCGTGACCAGCGGCGGGCCGTTCCGGCGTGCCGCGCCGACGTGGTGTGTCGTCCGGCTCGGGCACCCAGCCGGGTTCGGGTCGGGGCGCGGGGGAGACCGGCGGAGATCCCCGGTAACCCCGATCCCGCTCGGCGGGCTCCTGCCGGGGGCCGCGGCTGTCGTACCGCTCGGGGTTGGGCTGGTCCCGATGCCAGGCGGCTTCCCGAGCGGGACCTCGCTCGTCGGCGGGGCGTCGGTCGGACCAGGCGGTCCGTCGGTCCGACTCGGGCGAGCGGCGGTCGTCGCGGCGGGGTGGCTCGGGCAGCGGACGACGGTACGGCTCGTGGTCGTAGTGGCGGGAGTCAGCGCTGTCGGGCCGGCCGTAGGCGGACGCGTCGGCCGCGAGCTCGTCGCTGCGGAGTCGGCTGTAGGCCGACGCCTCGCCCGGCTCGTCGTCGGCCCAGGAACGGCCGTGAGGTGCCTGTTCCGCCGGTGGTTCGTCGGACCAGGACCGGCCGAGGTAGGTGCCGTCCGGGCGGGTGGGCGCCAGCGGCGGCACCTCGGCGCGACCGGACACCGTCGCGCGTCCGCGCGGTGGTGGCTGGTGCGGCATGCCGATGTCGCCGGCGTAACGCTGGCCGGGGAACTGGGGGTGCCACTCGGTGGTCGGCTCGACCACCCAGGACGGTTCGTTCGGGTCTGACCACCGGTCGGTGTAGCGGCCGTTCATCCGCCGAGCCCGTCGCCACACCCGGCCGCTCGGCCGATTCTCGCCGGGGGTGAGGTGTCCGCAGCCGCCGTCGGGTGACCGCTGGGCGTCCGGTCGCCGCCTGCCACGCCCCGGTGGCCGGCTCGCGTCCGCTCGCTCACGCGTTGTCACCTCGTTGCAAATTGTCGCGCTGGGGCCGCACGCGCCGGTCAGATCGCCGCTCCGGCAGGCCGTGGCTGCGGATGGAGGGTAACGGCGTGGGCTCGCTCACCGCCACTGTGGTGCCGCCCACCGGCGCAAACGTTATCCCATTGGTTTCGGACATTTGGTCCTATAAGCGAATCTGGACTCCGACCTTACCGCACTCAAGGATCACCTGGCTGCGGCGGTATCGCCCTCGTCGCTCAGGGGTGCTCCATGACGAGGACGGCGAACGTACCGGGAGCGAGCGCCTCGTAACGGTGCGGGGCGTCGCCGGGGAACGTGGCGTAGTCGCCGGGTTCGAGTTCGACAGGTGCCGCCTCGGGCCCCACCCGCAGCCGTCCGGCGGCGACCACCACGTGCTCGATACTGCGCGGGGTGTGTCCGGGCCCGGCCCGCACGGCGCCGGGCTCGAGCCTGATCAGGTAGACGTCCCGGCGCAGGTGCGCCGCACCGGCGCTGAGCAGCGTTCCGCTGAAGTCGGCCTGCTCCGAGCGGACGTGCGGCCCGTCCCCGGCCCGGATGACCCGTACGCCGTCGTCGACGGGCTCCACCAGCCGGCTGAACGGCACACCGAGGGCGACGCCCAGCGCCCAGAGTGTCTCCACACTCGGGTTTCCGGTGCCCGACTCCAGTTGGGAGAGGGTGGACTTGGCCACCCCCGCTCGGCGGGCCAGCTCGGTCAGCGAGATGCCGACCCGTTCCCGCTCCCGGCGTAGGGCGGCGGCGATGGTGGCCAGGGGGGCAGCCGGTTCCGAAGGCATGCCTTCGCTCCATTGGTCACATGTTCGGTCTGTCGAACAACGACCCGTTCAGCATGAAGAACGCACGACAAGATCCGCGCAGTTACGGCGAAACTGCTGCCTCGCAGATGTCTGAGGCAGCAGTTTCGCTGATGGTGCGAGGATCGTGGAGCTGTGGGACGGCCCGCCCGCCGGTCAGACCTTGTCGCCCAGCTTGACCTGGGGCGCCGGAGCGCGCATCCGGCGGAAGGTGATCGACCGCATGACCGCGTAGAGGAAGAGCGAGCCCATCCGCTGGTCGGTCTTCGGGAAGCGCTCCCGGACCAACTTGCTGATCTTGCGGCAGATCAGCACCGAGTCGACGACCACACCCAGCGCCAGCGCTCCCCAGAGCACGTTGGAGATCAGCCGGACCACCGGCGGCATGGCGGCGTTCGAGCCGACCAGCACGATCAGCGCGCCGCCGAAGAACCAGGTGCCGACGGTACGCCGGGAGTCGACCACGTTGCGGGCCAGCAGCCGCTCCGGGCCACGGTCGCGGGGGCCACCCTCGCGGCGGAACTCCGACGCCGCCTCGGCGCGCAGTTGCCGGCGGCGCTCCCGCTCCTCCTCCTTGGTGAGGGGACGCGTGGGGCCGGCCGGCCGACGGCCGACGGTCGGCCGCTTGGGCGTCTCCCGACCCTTGGCCGGGGTGTAACCCCGGGAACGCTCAGCGGTCTCCTCGGGGGTCACCGAGGTGACGGCCTCGTCGACGAGGTCGGTGGACTTGCGGCGAAAGAGCGACGGCACGCGGCAAGGGTAGCCAACGGTCCGCGCCCGGTGCACATCGCGGTACAGCGACCGACGGCTCCAGGTCGCAGCGCGACCTGGAGCCGTCGTAGCCGAACGATGGGTGAGCGACGTTACGGACGCTCGGCGTGCGCGCCCAGGTCGGCGAGCTTCGCCTCGAAGTCCTCGTAGCCCCGGTTGATCAGGTCCACGCCGTACACCCGGGAGGTGCCCTCGGCCGCGAGCGCCGCGATCAGGTGGCTGAACCCGGCCCGCAGGTCCGGGATGACCAGGTCGGCGGCGTGCAGCTTGCTCGGCCCGGCGATCACGGCGGAGTGCTTGAAGTTGCGCCGGCCGAAGCGGCACGGGGTGCCGCCGAGGCAGTCCCGGTAGACCTGGATGTTGGCGCCCATCGAGTTGAGCGCCTCGGTGTAGCCCAACCGCTGCTCGTAGACCGTCTCGTGGACGATCGACAGGCCGCGCGCCTGGGTCAGCGCCACGACCAGCGGCTGCTGCCAGTCGGTCATGAAGCCGGGGTGCACGTCGGTCTCCAGCGCCACCGCGTTCAGCTCGCCACCCGGGTGCCAGAAGCGGATGCCGCCCTCCTGACCCGGGTCGCCCAGCTTCGGCGCGCGGGCGTCGGTGACCTCGTACTCGCCGCCGACCGAGCGGAAGATGTTCAGGAAGGTCATCATGTCGGCCTGCTGAGCGCCCAGCACCTCGACGTGACCACGGGTGGCCAGGGCGGCGGCCGCCCAGCTCGCCGCCTCGATCCGGTCCGGGATCGGCCGGTGCGTGTAGCCGTGCAGCTTGGGCACGCCCTGAATCTCGATCACCCGGTCGGTGTGGACCTTGATGATCGCGCCCATCTTCTGCAGGATGCAGATCAGGTCGATGATCTCCGGCTCCACCGCGGCGTTACGCAGCTCGGTGACGCCCTCGGCCATCACGGCGGTCAGCAGCACCTGCTCGGTGGCACCGACGCTCGGGTACGGCAGGGCGAACTTGGTGCCGTGCAGCCCGTTCGGCGCGGACAGGTGCAACCCCTCGGGCCGCTTCTCGACAGTCGCTCCGAACTCGCGCAGCGCCTGAAGGTGGAAGTCGATCGGACGCGGGCCGATGTGGCAGCCGCCCAGATCCGGGATGAACGCGTGCCCGAGGCGGTGCAGCAGCGGGCCGCAGAACAGGATCGGGATCCGGCTGGAACCGGCGTGCACGTTGATCTGGTCGGTGCTGGCGCTCTCCACGTTCGCCGGGTCGAAGACGAGCTCGCCGTCCTCGGTGCCGTCGGTGACCTTGACGCCGTGCAGGCCGAGCAGACCTCGCACCACCTCGACATCGCGGATCTTCGGCACGTCGAACAGCCGGCTCGGGCTGTCGCCGAGCAACGCGGCGACCATCGCCTTCGAAACGAGGTTCTTCGCGCCGCGCACGCGGATCCGCCCTTCGAGCGGAGTACCTCCGTGCACAACCAGGACGTCGTCGGTCAACGCAACCTCCAGCGCGTCGGTGCTGCTGTGTTGATGGTGGGGTGCCTGAACGTCCTCGCTACCCCGGATGCGGCCACATCGAAACGGCTCGCGTGTGTCGTCGCTTGGGCAGCATAGCCCTCGGTGACGAAAAAGGACTCGGTCACATCGGCGTGTGTGGCATTAATCGGTGATCCGGCACTTTTGCGTACCAAGAGCGCTACGGATCGTGATCAGGACACCGTCGGCGGCGGGGTGTCCGCGCCGGGCAACGCGAGCATCTGATCAAGCGCCACCCGGGCGTGGTGCGCGGTGTCGGCATCCACCGTGATCTGGTTGACCACCCGGCCCGCTACCAGCTCCTCCAGGGCCCAGACCAGGTGCGGCAGATCGATCCGGTTCATCGTCGAGCAGTAGCAGACGGCCTTGTCCAGGAACATGATCTGCTTGTCCGGGTGCGCCAGGGCGAGCCGGCGGACCAGGTTCAGCTCGGTGCCGAGCGCCCACGCCGAGCCGGCCGGAGCCGCCTCGATGGTCTTGATGATGTATTCGGTGGACCCGACGTAGTCGGAGGCCGTGACCACCTCGTGCCGGCACTCCGGGTGGACCAGGACGTTGACCCCTGGCACCCGCTCCCGTACGTCGTTGACGCTCTCCAGGGTGAACCGGCCGTGCACCGAGCAGTGCCCCCGCCACAGGATCATCTTGGCGTCGCGCAGCTGCTCCGGGGTGAGCCCGCCACCGGGCTTGTGCGGGTCGTAGAGCACGCAGTCGTCCAGCGACAGGCCCATCTCCAGCACCGCGGTGTTACGGCCCAGGTGCTGATCCGGCAGGAAGAGCACCTTCGACCCCTGCTCGAAGGCCCAGTCCAGGGCGCGCTTGGCGTTGGACGAGGTGCAGACCACGCCGCCGTTGCGGCCCACGAAACCCTTGATGTCAGCCGAGGAGTTCATGTACGTCACCGGGACCGTGTCGCCGGCGATGCCCAGCTCGGTCAGCGTGTCCCACGCGGCCTCGACCTGGCCCAGCACGGCCATGTCGGCCATCGAGCAACCCGCCGCGAGGTCCGGCAGGATCACCCGCTGGGTGCTCGTGGTGAGGATGTCCGCGCTCTCGGCCATGAAGTGCACGCCGCAGAAGACGATGTACTCCGCGTCCGGGCGGGCCGCGGCCTCCCGGGCCAGCTTGAACGAGTCGCCCGTCACATCGGCGAACTGGATCACCTCGTCGCGCTGGTAGTGGTGCCCCAGCACGAAGACCTTGCTGCCCAGCTTCGCCTTCGCGGCGGTGGCACGGGCCACCAGATCCGGATCGCTGGGCGCCGGCAGGTCGCCCGGACACTCGACACCGCGCTCGGTGTCGGGGTCACTGCCCCGGCCGAGCAGCAGCAGAGCCGTCGCCGTGTTGGAGGGTTCCACCCAGGTCGAAGTCACGTAGCCCATGGTCCCACAGCGCGAGCGCGACGCAGCCTCGCTCGGTGTGGGCTGCCACACTGCTCGGCATGCGCGTGCTGCTCTGCCCGGACAAGTTCGCCGGCACCCTGTCCGCACCGGAGGTGGCCGCCGCCGTCGCCGCCGGTTGGCGCACCGTCACCGACGGAGACGATCTGCTGATCCGACCGCTCGCCGACGGCGGACCGGGCTTCGTGGAGGTGCTCGCCGAGGCCCTCGGTGGCCGGCGGGTGCCGGTGTCGACGGTCGATCCGCTGGGCCGGCCGGCGGCCGGTGAGATCCTGCTCACCGCCGACGGCTCGACCGCCTACCTGGAGAGCGCGCAGGCGTGCGGGCTGCACCTGCTCTCCCCGGCCGAGCGCGACCCGAAGACCACCACCTCGTACGGGCTGGGTCTGTTGGTGGCCGCCGCGGTGGAGAGCGGTGCCCGCACCGTGGTGATCGGGCTGGGTGGCTCCGGCACCAACGACGCTGGCGCCGGAATGCTCGCCGCGCTGGGCGTGACCCCCCTCGACCAGGGCGGCGCCGCTCTGCCGTACGGCGGGGCGGCGCTCGCCGCCGTCGACGCGCTGGACGGCGCGCCCCGGCTGCGTGGCGTCCGGCTGGTCGCGGCCACCGACGTGGACAACCCCCTGCTCGGCCTGCACGGCGCCAGCAACGTGTTCGGCCCGCAGAAGGGCGCCGACCGCTCCGACGTGTTACTGCTCGACGCGGCCCTGGAGCGTTTCGCGGCGGTGCTGGAAGAGGACCTGGCCGGCTGCCCGGCGGGGCTCGGCGCGCTGCCCGGGGGCGGAGCCGCCGGCGGTATCGGCGCGGCGCTCCTCGCCCTGGGCGGCGACTGCGAGTCGGGGATCGGCCTGGTCACCCGGGCCACCCGCCTCGACGCCGCGCTGGACACCGCCGACCTGGTGATCACCGGCGAGGGGTCGTTCGACCACCAGTCGCTGCGTGGCAAGGTCGTCGCCGGTGTGGCCGGCGCCGCCCGCGACCGGGGGGTGCCCTGCGTGGTGGTGGCCGGGCAGGTGAGCACCGGCCGGCGGGAGGCCGCCTCGGCCGGGGTGACCGACGCGTACAGCCTGGTGGAGCACTTCGGCGGCGAGGAGCGCGGCGGGCTCGACGCGGCGCTGAGCCGGCCCGCCGAGGGGCTGCGCGAGCTGGGGGCCCGGCTGGCCCGGCAGTGGAGCCGCTGAACGTCCCGGCCGCCCGCGTGCGCCCGCCCCGACCGGGGGCGACCTGCGGCGGGGGTCACGCCACGCGGGTGGGCCCGGCCAAGGCGGCGTACGATCGGTTGAGGACCACAACCGGGAATCACTGGACGACGCGCGACGTTGGCCAGTGCGTCCGGACCCAAACCGCGCAGGGAGACTTCCACGTGACCACGCCAGCGCAGACCGAGTCGACCGAGGCCAAGGCCCCTACTTCCGTCGTCCTCACCGACGTCGCAGCGCAGAAGGTCAAGGCCCTGATCGAGCAGGAGGGCCGCGACGACCTGCGGCTCCGCGTCGCCGTGCAGCCGGGCGGCTGCTCCGGCCTGCGGTACCAGCTCTTCTTCGACGAGCGTTCGCTCGACGGTGACGTCGTGACCGACTTCGGTGGTGTCGAGGTCGTCGTCGACCGGATGAGCGCCCCGTACCTTTCCGGCGCGACGATCGACTTCGCCGACCGGATCGACGCCCAGGGCTTCACCATCGACAACCCCAACGCGGGCAGCTCCTGCGCCTGCGGTGACTCGTTCAACTGAGTCACACCACACATCAGCGACGATGGGGCCGTTCTTCGGGACGGCCCCATCGCCGTACCGGTCGGCTGTCGCACCGGTCCCGAAGCGGGCCGTGGCGGGCTGGTTGCCGGTGTCCGACCGAGCGGTGACCATCGCGTTGCCGTCCCGGTAGGCTGACCGCGCCCTGCTCCCGACCCTGAGGGTTGACATGAAGATCGCCGTCACCGGCTCGATCGCCACCGATCACCTGATGAGCTTCCCCGGTCGCTTCGCCGACCAGCTCATCGCCGATCAACTGCACAAGGTGTCCCTCTCCTTCCTGGTGGACGACCTGGTGCTCCGCCGCGGCGGCGTGGCGGCGAACATCTCCTTCGGGATGGGTCAGCTCGGGCTGCGCCCGGTGCTGCTCGGCGCGGTCGGCGCCGACTTCGCCGACTACCGCTCCTGGCTTGAGCGCCACGGTGTGGACTGCGACTCGGTGCACATCAGCGAGGTGGCGCACACCGCCCGCTTCGTCTGCACGACCGACACCGACATGTGCCAGATCGCGTCGTTCTACGCCGGTGCGATGAGCGAGGCCCGCAACATCGAGCTCGCCCCGGTCGCCGACCGGCTCGGCGGTCTGGACCTGGTGCTGGTCGGCGCGAACGACCCCGAGGCGATGCTGCGCCACTCGGCCGAGTGCCGCACCCGCGGGTACGCCTTCGCCGCCGACCCGTCCCAGCAGCTCGCCCGGATGCCCGGCGAGGACGTGGTGGCGCTGATCGAAGGCGCCGAGTACCTGATGACCAACGACTACGAGAAGTCGCTGCTGCAGAGCAAGGCGCAGCTCAGCGACGACCAACTGCTGGACCTGGTCAAGGTGCGGGTCACCACGCTGGGCAAGCACGGTGTGGAGATCGCCGGGCGCGGCATCGACCCGATCCACGTACCGATCGCGCGGGAGATCCGGGCGGTCGACCCGACCGGCGTCGGCGACGGCTTCCGGGCCGGCTTCTTCACCGCGCTCTCCTGGGGCCTGGGCCTGGAACGCGCCGCCCAGGTCGGCTCGCTGCTGGCCACGCTGGTCCTGGAGACCGTCGGCACCCAGGAGTACGACGTCCGCCGCGACCTGTTCGTCAAGCGCCTCGCCGAGTCCTACGGTGACGCCGCGGCAGAAGAGGTCCGCCCCCATCTCCTCCCGGCCTAACCGCCCCGCCCTCAGCCCTCGCCCCGGCACTCGCGCCTCGCCCCGCGGCCTTCAGCCCCGGCCCCGGCCCTCGCCACTCGGCCTGTGGCCTTCGGCCTTCGGCCCTGCCCCTCGCCCCCGCGATCTTGCACTTCCTGTCGCCTTTTCGCGGCTTCTGCGCACGTTTGTCCCCGCAGAAACTGCAAGATCGCGAGGGTGAGGTAGGGCGGGGTGTAGGGACGGGGCCTCAGCCCGCGCCGCCCGCCTCTGTCCGGTCGATCATGGAGTTGTGGCGGGCGGATAGCCCATTCATGTGGCTTTTGTCCACCACCACAACTCCATGATCGACGCGGGGTGCCGGGGTGCGGGGTGCCGGGGTGCCGGGGTGTGTGGGGGAGCGGGGTAGGGGCGCAGGGTAGGGGTGCGGCGGGGGGTGGGGTTACTGGGTTCGGCGGATGTCGTAGGCGGGGCCGTCCGGGCCGGTGACCGAGCCGAGGAACTCCTGGCCGCGCATCCGGCACCAAGCGGGTATGTCGACCGCCGCTGCCGGGTCGTCGGCCAGCACCCGGACCACAGTGCCGACCGGGACCTCGGGCATCCGTCGGGCCGCAGCGATCACCGGCAGCGGGCAGCGTTGCCCCCGGCAGTCGATCACCTCGTCGGGCGTCGTCACAGCCCCACCACCCCGGCCTCGGCGCGCAGCCCGGCGACGATCCCCGGCAGCTCGGTCAGGAACCGCTCCACGTCCGCCTCGGTCGTCTCCCGGTGCAGGCTGACCCGCACGTTGCCATGCGAGAGCACCCCCATCGCCTCCAACACGTGCGACGGACGCAACGTGGACGACGTGCAGGACGAACCGGACGACACGGCGAAGCCCCGCCGGTCCAGGGCGTGCAGCAACGCCTCCCCGTCCACGTACAGGCAGGAGAAGGTGACCAGGTGCGGGAGCCGGAGCACCGGATCGCCGACCACCTCCACGTCGGGCACCTCCGCCGCGACCCGTTCCCGGACCCGGTCCACCAGGGCGGTCAACCGGGTCGCCTCGGCCGCCGCGTCGGCCGCCGCCGCCCGCAGGCTCGCCGCCGCCGCCACGACCGCCGGCAGATTCACCACCCCGGGGGTACGTCCGCTCTCCCGCTCGTCGGCCGGCCAGGGTGACTCCCAGCGAGTGCCCTTGCGGACCGCCAGTACCCCCACGCCGGGCGGCCCACCCCACTTGTGGGCGCTCGCCGTCAGCACCGACCAGCCGGCCGGCAGAGGCACTCGGCCCACCGACTGTGCCGCGTCCACGTACAGCGGCACACCCACGTCGGCGCAGGCCGCAGCCGCCTCGGCGACCGGCTGCACCGTCCCCACCTCGTGACTGGCACTGATCAACGCGGCCAGCGCGACCCCTGGGGCCCGAACGGCGGTCGACCACGCGGTCAGGTCCAGCCGGCCCAACCGGTCGACCGGCACCGCGGCGGCCGTCCCGCCAGCGCCGACGTGCCGTTCCGCAGCGTGCAGCACCGCCGAGTGCTCGATCGCCGAGTGCACCAGCGTCGAACCGACCCGGCGTCGCCCCGCCAGGCCGCCGAGGACGGCGCCGTGGGCCGCGGTCGTACCACTGGGGGTGAAGGAGACCTCATCGGCGCGGACGCCGAGCGTCACCGCGGTGGCCTCGCGGGCGGCGTCGAGCAGTTGCCGGGCCCGGCGGGACTGCGAATACAGCTTGCTCGGATCGGCCCAGCCGTCGTCGAGCGCGGCCAGCAGAGCCTGCCGCGCGACCGGATGCATCGGCGCGGCGGTCGCCGCGTCCAGGTAGACCGGGGATGCGCTCACAGACCTGCCTTCGTTCGCGGCTGCGGGGCTCGCGACCCCGGCTCACTCCTCGCGCTCACAGACCAAGACGCTATCGCGGCGGTATGCCTAGGATCCCCCCGATGGGGGTCGGACAGTGACCCCACCACGGCCGAGTCCGTCATGGTCGAGTAATCTGCGACCGTCGGTGACGCCTTTGCCGCGGGTGCTGAGGAAAGACGCACCGCGGCGCGCTAGGGAGGCAGGACCAGGTGGTCGCAAGGAGTTCGGAGGTACGGCCGTCGGCCGTACGGCACAGCGCTTCCCCAGGGGTTGGTGGACGCCGGGGGCGTGGTGCTGGTCGCCTGGCCGGGCTCGGTCTCGGTGGCGTGGCGTTGCTGGTTCTGCTCACGGGCTGTGACGTCGGTCAGGCGTTCCACGGCTTCGGCTGGCCGCAGGGCGGCATCTCGCCGGAGTCCAAGCGGATGTACGACCTGTGGATCGCCTCCTGCATCGCCGCGCTCGCGGTCGGCGTCTTCGTGTGGGGCCTGATCTTCTGGTGCGTCGTGCGCTACCGCAAGCGTGGCAACGCGCTGCCGGTGCAGACCCGCTACAACATGCCGATGGAGTTCCTCTACACCATCGCGCCGATCCTGATCGTCTCCGTGCTCTTCTACTACACGGCGATCGTGCAGACCGACGTCGACAAGTTGTCGAAGAACCCGGACGTCACGGTCGAGGTCGTCGCGTTCAAGTGGAACTGGCAGTTCAACTACCGGGACGGCCAGGGCACGGAAGCCCGCACCACCGCGTCGACGCTCGGCACCAGCGAGGTCATCCCGGTGCTGGTGCTGCCGACCAACCGGTCCATCCGGTTCGAGGAGACCAGCCGCGACGTCATCCACTCGTTCTGGGTGCCGGAGCTGCTCTTCAAGCGGGACGTCATGCCGGGCAAGATCCGCAACGTGTTCGAGGTCTCGAGCCTGGACGCCGAGGGTGCCTACGTCGGGCGCTGCGCCGAACTGTGCGGCAGCTACCACGCGTTCATGAACTTCGAGCTGCGGGTGGTCTCGCCGGAGAAGTACGACCAGTTCCTCGCGGCCAAGCAGAGCGGCAAGTCCACCCAGGATGCGCTGTCGGCGATCGGTGAGCAGCCGTACGCGACGACCACGCAGCCGTTCGACACGCGGCGGACGCAGGACAACTTCAACCCGGACGACGTTCCGGCCCGCACGGGAAGCTGAGGCAGCCGCATGAAGACCGAGTGGCGTATCTTCCTGATCATCGCCGGGTTCCTCTTCGGCGCCACCATCCTCTACGGTGCCTGGACGAACGGTGCGTCGGGCGGCATCGAGTGGGTCGGCACCGTCGCCCTGCTGCTGTCGTTCCTGCTCTGCTCGATGTGCGGTGGCTTCTTCTGGTTCGTCTCCCGCCGCATCGACCTGCGCCCGGAGGACCGTCCGGACGCCGAGATCGCCGACGGCGCTGGTGAGGTCGGCTTCTTCAGCCCGGGCAGCTACTGGCCGTTCGGTCTGGCGCTGGCCGCCGCGATCGCCGCGCTCGGCCTGGTGTTCTGGCAGTACTGGCTGATTGGTGCCGGCCTGCTGGCCGTCGTCTTCTCCGCCTGTGGGCTCCTGTTCGAGTACTACAGCGGCACCCGGCGTACCGCCGAGCACTGACCCACCCGGTCGCCGTCACGACCGACCCGGCATGACGAAGGCCCGTTCCCCGAGTGGGGGAGCGGGCCTTCGGTCATGCGCCACCCCGCCCGGGGTGGGCCTGCGCTGCTGCGGTCGGGGGGTGACTGCGGTCAGGCGGCGCGGCGGTGGGCGGGCTGGCGGCGGCGGGCGGCCAACCGGGTGACCGGGACGGCGAACGCGCTGACCACCACGGCGGCGCCGCAGCCGGTGCAGATCAGCTCGGGACAGTCGGTGCCGTGGCCGTCGACGCAGGGCGGCGGCTCGAACGGCGCCACGCCCTCACAGACGTCGCAGTAGAGATCGCGGTGCGACACGGGCGTCTCCTCTCACGTCAGGCGAACCGCCCCCGGATGCGACGGCGACGCACCGACGGCAGCAGAAAACTACTCAGCTGTAGTTTCCCAGACGGGTCCGACAAATCTCCGCGCACCGTCGTCCGCTCGCCGGCATCCGGGCGTGATCCACTCGACTTCGATGACGTCGGGGCATTGGAGCGGCCCTGACACCACGGATTCAAGGAATCCGAGGTGATCACGCCCAAGACTCCGCCTGCGGACGGCGCCGCCGGGTCCGGTGGTGCTGAGGTCAGGCGGCGGCGTTGGCGGTGGCGATCCAGCGGTCCAGGGTGGCGGCGGCCGCGCCGGAGTCGATCGACTCGGCGGCACGGGCCAGGCCGGCGCGCAGCGCCTCGGTCAGGTCACCGTCCAGCGGCCCCTGGGTGGCCAGCGCCGCCGCCGCGTTGACCAGCACCGCGTCCCGGACCGGGCCCTTCTCGCCGGCCAGCAGGCGACGAGCCACGCCCGCGTTGTACGCGGCGTCACCGCCGCGCAGGTCCGCCAGGGTGGACCGGGGTACCCCCAGGTCCGTCGCGTCCAGCACGACCTCGCGTACGGTGCCGCCCTGGGCCGCCCAGATCCGGGTGGGGGCGGCGGTGGTGAACTCGTCCAGCCCGTCCTCGCCGCGCATCACGATCGCCGAGTCGCCGCGGGCCGCGAACACGCTGGCCATGACCGGGGCCATCCGCAGGTCGAAGCAGCCGACCGCGCCGGCCCGGGGGCGGGCCGGGTTGGTCAGCGGGCCGAGGAAGTTGAAGAAGGTGGGCACGCCCACCTCGCGGCGGACCGGGCCGGCGTGCCGCATCCCGGGGTGGAAGCGGGCCGCGAAGCAGAACCCGATGCCGGCCTCCTCGACACAGCGGGCGACCTGCTCCGGGCCGAGATCCAGCGGGATGCCGAGGAACTCCAGCAGGTCGGCGGTGCCGCACAGGGAGGAGGCGGCCCGGTTGCCGTGCTTCACGACACGGACGCCCGTGCCGGCGACCACCAGCGCCGTCATCGTGGAGATGTTCACCGTGTGGGCGAGGTCACCGCCGGTGCCCACCACGTCGAGCGCGGTGCGGCGCAGCTCCTCGGGGAGCGCCACCGGGACCGCGCGACCGAGCATCGCCTCCACCAGGCCGGCCAGCTCGGCGGGCGTCTCACCCTTGGCCCGCAGCGCCACGGCGAACGCGGCGATCTGCGCCGCGCTCGCCGAGCCGGTCATGATCTCGTCCATCGCCCAGGCGGTGTCGGCGGTGGAGAGTTCGTCACCGCGCAGCAGCGCGTTGAGCAGGTGCGGCCAGGTCCGATCGCCCATGGCGGGCCTCCCGAGCATGCGAAGTGCGGGTGGGCTGGAACCGGCGCCGACGAGATCCGGCGCCGTGGGGGTGCCGGAGGAGCGGGGGACGTCAGGCGGGTGCGTGCGTCCGCAGCAGCTCGGCCACCGTGCCGCCGGTGGTCACCGGGTCGAGCGGGTGCACCAGCGTCGCGTCGACCTCGGCGTACGCGGCGAGCCATCGGTCCGCGGCGCGGGCGATCACCAGGCAGGTCGGGGGAGCGTCGTCCCAGTCGTCCTTGACCTGCCGGGCGATGCCGATGCCGCCGCCCGGGCTCGCCTCACCGTCGAGCAGCAGCAGGTCGATCTCGTAGTCGTCGACCAGCCGGATGGTCTCCGCGTAGGTCGACGCCTCGACGAACTCGATCTGCAGACCGGGAGCGGGCCGGGTGCCGACGGCCATCCGCATCCGATCACGGACCTGCGGGTCGTCGCTGTAGAGCAACACGGTGCAAAGACGATCGGTCATGCCGGAACTCCCACCTCGTAGCTGCCCGCAGATCGTACCGGTCGGCGTGACGTAGCCGACATCCCGCCCGACGTCGCGCGCCGGGCGTACCGTCCGGGCAGCTCAGGCGGGCGCGGCGTCGGCGGCGCGTTCGCGGGCCTCCTGGCGGTCCAGCTCGCGGTCCACCCGCCGGGCCTCCCGCTCGGACTGCTTGACCCACTGCACCACCAGCACCGCGAGCATGGTCACACTGACGAATTCGCCACCGGCCCAGAGGATGCCGCCGGCGACCACCTGGTCCTGCCACGGGTCGGACCAACTGAGGTTGAGCGACGGGTACCAGTCGCCGCCGAAGAGCGTGCTGCTCTGCATGATGGTGAGGCCGAGCACTGTGTGGAAGGGCACGGAGAGCAGCATCAGCAGCGCACGCGCCGGGTACGGCCAGCGGCCGGGCAGCGGGTCGAGGCCGAGCAGCGGCCAGAAGAACACGCAGCCGGTCATGATGAAGTGCGCGTGCACCAGCTCGTGCGCCCAGGCGTGTTCGAGGGTGTAGCGGTACAGGTCACTGAAGTACAGCACGAACGGGTTGACCACGAAGATGGCGAACGCCACCAGCGGGAAGCTGTAGACCCGGGCGACACGGCTGTGCACGATCGCGAGCAGACGCTTGCGCGGCCCGACCGGCAGGGTGCGCAGGGCCAGGGTCATCGGTGCGCCCAGGGCCAGGAAGATCGGCGCCACCATGGACAGCACCATGTGCTGGATCATGTGTACGGACAGCAGCGCGGTGTCGTACGCGTGCAGTCCGCTGACCGTGACGAGCGCGATGCCACCCAGGCCGGGGCCGAGGAAGAACACGGTACGGGTGATCGGCCAGCTGTCGCCGCGTAGGCGCAGCCGGTACACCCCGTAGAGGTACAGGCCGGCGGCGAGCACCAGGCCGAGGGCCAGCCAGCTGTCCAGCCGGGTCTCGGTCAGCACCGCGCCGACGGTGAACGGCGGCGGGGCCGAGGTGGCGGCGAAGATCGGATCGACGTGCAGCACGCTTTTCAGGCTAGGCCAGGCGAACCGGACCCTGACGCTCGGGCCACGGAAGGCGCAGGTTTGCCACCCCGCTGATCGGCGGCCCCGGTCAGGGGCAATAATGACGGCGTGACTGCGGCCCCAGCCATTGACAAGAGCCGGATCCACTCTCTGACCCGACCAAACATGGTCAGCGTCGGGACGATCGTGTGGCTCTCCAGTGAACTCATGTTCTTCGCGGCGTTGTTCGCGATGTACTTCTCCATCCGCGCGGCTGCGCCGGAGCAATGGGAGAAGCACACCGAAGCGCTGAACATCCCGTACGCGACCACCTTCACGGTGATCCTGGTGCTGTCCTCGGTGACGTGCCAGCTCGGCGTCTTCGCGGCGGAAAAGGGTGACGTGCACGCGCTGCGGCGCTGGTTCACCGTCACCTTCGTGATGGGCCTGATCTTCGTCCTCGGCCAGCTGAACGAGTACCGGCACCTGGTCGCCGACGGCATCAAGATCAACGAAGACGGGTACGGGTCGGTGTTCTACCTGACCACCGGCTTCCACGGCCTGCACGTGACCGGCGGTCTGATCGCCTTCATCATCTTCATGGTCCGTACGACCATGGGCCGGTTCACTCCGGCGCAGGCGACCTCGGCGATCGTCGTGTCGTACTACTGGCACTTCGTCGACGTCGTGTGGATCGGGCTGTACGCCATGATCTACTGGCTCCAGTGATCTTGCGCGTCACATTCCGCGCTGCTGCTCCGTCCCCTGAGACAGGTCCAACCGGTTAAGGACACCGCTCATGACTTCTGACAACGACCGCCGACGCGGTCTGCTCGCGCGGTTGCGCGAGCGGCCCGCCGCGCGCAGCAGGGGCCGCCGCCGGCTGGGCGCCGCGGTCCGGCTGATCGCCGCGTTGATGCTCGCCGGTGGCGCGTACACCGTCTTCGCCCCGGGCGCCCAGGCGCAGGACAACCCGCAGCTGACCGGCGCCGCCGCCGAGGGCAAGGCGCTGTTCGACGTGAGCTGCGTGACCTGCCACGGCCGCAACGCCCAGGGGGTCGAGGGCCGCGGGCCGAGCCTGATCGGCGTCGGCGCGGCATCGGTCGAGTTCCAGGTCAGCTCCGGGCGGATGCCGCTGGCCCGCCAGGAGGCCCAGGCGCACCGCAAGCCCCCGGTCTTCACCGACGAGCAGACCCGTCAGCTGGCCCAGTACATCCAGGAGCTTGGCGGCGGCCCGGTCGTGCCCGAGGGCGACGACCTTCGCGAGGACGGCAACATCGCCGCCGGCGGTGAGCTGTTCCGGATCAACTGCTCGCAGTGCCACGCCTTCGGTGGCGGCGGTGGTGCGCTCTCCTCGGGCAAGTTCGCCCCGAGCCTGCACCCCGCGACCGACCGCCAGATCTACGCGGCGATGTTGAGCGGCCCGCAGAACATGCCGGTGTTCGGCGACAACCAGCTCCGGCCGGAGCAGAAGGCCGACATCATCGCCTACATCCAGGAGACGCTGAAGCACGACCAGGACCCGGGTGGGTTCAACCTCGGACGGTACGGCCCGTCCACCGAGGGTTTGGCGATCTTCCTGGTCGGCATCGTCGCGCTCGTCTTCGCCAGCCTGTGGATCGCGGGTAAGTCGTGATCGAGCAGGCCATCCGATTCAGTGCTGTGGTGCCGCTCGGCGCCACCCGTAGCGAGGTGACGGCATGAGCACCCACCCCGAGCACCAGGCCTCACAGGGCCCGGAGCCGCTCGACGTGAACGACCCCAGGCTCACCAGGTTCGACATCGTTCGTGAGGGCGCTCGTCGGGACGACATCGAGATCGTCCACTACGAGCCGCAGGTGCTGCCGGGCACCAAGGCGGAGCGTCGGCTGACCCGGGTGGTCGCCGGCTTCTTCCTGATCACCGGCCTGGCCGCGACCGCCTTCCTGGCCATCTACATCTGGTGGCCGTGGCAGTACGAGGCGGGCCGGGGCGGCGACAAGTTCTACACCCCGCTGCTCGGCTTCACCCTCGGCGTAGCCCTGCTCGCCGTCGGCTTCGGCATCCTGACCTGGGGCAAGAAGTTGCTGCCCAAGGAGGTCTCGATCCAGGACCGGCACGAGGGCCAGGTGGACTCCGAAGGCCGCACCATCACCGGCCAGACCATGCTCTACATGGCGGACGAGCTGGGCGTGAAGCGTCGCCCCCTGCTCGGCATCTCGCTGCTGGCCGGCCTCGCGCCGGTCGCCGCGGTCGCCGCGGCGCCGCTGGTCGGCGGCCTGATCTCGCAGCCGCACAAGAACAACCAGATGTTCACCACCGGGTTCGCCACGCCCGAGGGCGGCCAGCGGATCCGCCTGGTCCGCGAGGACGGCCGGCCGATCCGCCCGGCGGACATCAGCACCGGTGGGCAGCTGACCGTCTTCCCCGGCATCGACCACGGCGTGAGCAACAAGCACGCCGACTCGCCGACGCTGCTGATCCACCTCCGCGACTCGGACGCGCAGGAGTCGCGCCGGGCCAACGAGAAGGTTGGCCACGGCGACTACATGTGGGGCAACTACGCGGCGTTCTCCAAGATCTGCACGCACGCGGGATGCCCGGCCAGCCTGTACGAGCAGCAGACCAACCGGCTGCTCTGCCCGTGCCACCAGTCCCAGTTCCTGATCACCGACAACGCCCGGCCAGTCTTCGGCCCCGCCAGCCGGCGGCTGCCGCAGCTGCCGATCGAGGTGGACTCCGAGGGCTTCTTCGTGGCGAAGTCCGACTTCACCGAGACCGTCGGGCCTGATTTCTGGGAGCGGCCATGAAGCGTCGAAAGTTTGACCTTGCGGCGACGCCGGGCAAGGCAGCGGTGGGAGTGGACGACCGCTTCCAGGTGGCCACCCCGCTGCGCAAGCTGCTGAACAAGGTCTTCCCGGACCACTGGTCCTTCCTGCTCGGCGAGATCGCGCTGTTCTCGTTCGTCGTGCTGCTGCTGACCGGTGTGTTCCTCACCTTCTTCTTCGAGCCGGCGATGACCGAGGTGGTCTACGACGGCAGCTACGCGCCATTGCAGGGCACCCCGATGTCCGCCGCGTACGCCTCCAGCCTGGACATCTCGTTCGATGTCCGGGGCGGTCTGGTGATGCGGCAGATGCACCACTGGTCGGCGCTGCTGTTCATGGCTGCGATCGTCGTGCACATGCTGCGGGTCTTCTTCACCGGCGCCTTCCGCAAGCCGCGTGAGACCAACTGGATCATCGGTTCGCTACTGTTCTGGGTGGGCTTCCTGGCCGGCTTCAGCGGCTACTCGCTGCCGGACGACGGCCTGTCCGGCACCGGTCTGCGGATCGCCTCGGCGATCATGCTGTCCATCCCGGTCGTCGGCTCCTGGGTCACCTCGTCGATCTTCGGCGGCGAGTTCCCCGGCACGATCATCATCAGCCGGTTCTTCATCGCCCACGTGCTGCTCATCCCGGGTCTGCTGGTCGCGCTGATCAGCGTCCACCTGGGTCTGGTCTTCAAGCAGAAGCACACCCAGTGGCCCGGCCCTGGCCGGACGAACAACAACGTGGTCGGCGAGCGGATGTTCCCGCGGTACGCGCTGAAGCAGGGCGGCTTCTTCATGGTCGTCTTCGGCGTTATCGCGCTGATGGGCGGTCTGTTCCAGATCAACCCGATCTGGTTGTTCGGCCCGTACGAGGCGTGGGTGGTCTCGGCCGCCAGCCAGCCCGACTGGTACGTCATGTTCCTCGACGGGTCGACCCGACTCATGCCGGCCTGGGAAATCAACATCCCGCTCGGCGACGGGTACGTCATCCCGCCGCTGTTCTGGCCGACTGTCGTGCTGCCCGGCATCCTGGTGGGCCTGTCGACGATGTACCCGTTCCTGGAAGCCCGGCACCTCAAGGACCGCAAGAGCCACAACCTGCTCCAGCGGCCTCGGGACGCTCCGGCCCGGACCGCCGTCGGCGCCATGGCCGTCTCGTTCTACATCGTGCTGACGCTCTCCGGCGCCAACGACGTGATCGCTGACAAGTTCCAGATCAGCTTGAACGCGATGACCTGGGCGGGCCGCATCGGCCTGCTGGTGGTCCCGCCGCTGGCGTACTACGTCACCTACCGGCTCTGCCTGGGTCTCCAGCAGCACGACCGGGAGGTGCTCGCGCACGGCGTGGAGACCGGCATCATCCGGCGCCTGCCGGACGGCCGGTTCGTCGAGGTGCACCAGCCGCTCAGCGCGTCCAACGGGCACGCGGACGGTCACGGTCAACTCGACTACGTCGGCTGGGTCGTACCCAAGAAGATGAACCGGCTGGGGGCCCTCGGCCCGGCCATCCGGGGCTTCTTCTACCCGATCGAGAAGCCGGTCGAGGCACCGGTCTCGCCGGGGCACCCGCCGGTCGAGGCCCGACCCGAGCGCGAGGAGATCGGCAGCGGCGAGAGCCGCC
>NZ_JBEZEH010000099.1:0-24728 GCF_040648775.1 Micromonospora sp. NPDC049089 | reverse complement strand
AGTCGGTGAAGCCCATTCAGTGCCGGGGCCAGCCAGGCAGCTAGGCCAGCCGGTCGGTTCGGTCAGCCGGTCGCCAGCCAGGCGGTTCGGTCAGCCGGTCGCCAGCCAGGCGACGAGTGCCACCAGCACCACGACGACCACTGCCGCACCGATGATGAGCGGCAGGCGGGACGGAGCCTCCGTCGGCGTCGCAGTCTCCGGCGTCTGGTTGAAGGCGCGGAACGCCTCGGTGTTGCCGCTGGGGTCCGTGTAGTTCTCAGGCATGTCGGTGACCCTAGCGAAGCTGGTCACGCCGCACCGTCCCTGGCCCGCTGCGTCCCAGGGGTGGACCCGGCCGGCGGAGGTGACCCGACCGGGTGGCGGGTGCACCCGAGCCGGACGGCGGGGACGCTACGCCCGCCCAGGCACCTACCGTGGAACGATGGGGGCGGGCCGGCTGATGGCCGTACTGGTGACAGCGCTGCTGACCGGTTGTGCGCCGGCCACCGCCGTGGCTGGCGGGGCCACCGGGCCGGCGTCGGCGCGTCGGGCGCCCGAGGGGTCGTACGCCGTCGGCGTGCATACGCTCACCCTCGATCCGCGCTCGGCGCGCCCTCTGCCGGTGACGATCTGGTACCCGGCGTCGACCGGCCGGGTGGCGGCCGGACGGTTCCCGGTGGTGATCTACAGCCACGGGCTGGGCAGCCGACCCGAGCTGCACGCAGGCCTGACCAGCCGCTGGGCGGCCGCCGGTTTCGTGGTGGCCGCACCCGCGTATCCGCACACCCGACAGGGTGCCGCCCACTTCACCCGGGCCGACGTGCGCCACCAGCCGGCCGACGCCTGGCGACTGATCCGCTATCTGGGCGACCTCGACCGGCGCCCTGCCGATCCCCTCGCCGGGCACCTCGACCTGACCTCGGTCGCCGCCGCCGGGCACTCGGCGGGCGGCTTCACCACCTCCGGCATGTTCAGCGAGGGCCACCCGGCCCGGCTACGGGCCGGGATCGTGATCGCCGGCGGTGGGCTGCCGGGCAGCTTCGCCGGACCGGCCGCGCCGGTGCTCTTCGTGCACGGCACCGCCGACCCGGTGGTGCCGGTGACGGTCGGCCGGGCGGCGTACGCGCGCACCCCAGGGCCGGCCGCGTTCCTCAGCCTGCTCGGCGGGGACCACGGCGCGTACCTCGCGCCGGGCCACCCGGGCTTCGCCTCGGTCCTCGCCACCACCACCGACTTCCTACGCTGGACCCTCTACGGCGACCGGGCCGCCGCTGCCCGGCTCCCCGCCGACGCCCACTCCCCCATCCTGACCCGTTACGAGTCCCGCCCGGCCCACTGACCCTGTCGATGTCGGTACGGTCGTCCGATGGACGAGCTTGCGCGCCGGCAGTTGGCGAGCATCGCCGAGGTCATCGAGGTGACCGGGGCGGACGGCATCCCGGTGTGGCTGCGCGGCGGTTGGGCGATGGACTTCCAGCTCGGCGCGGTGACCCGCCCGCACCTCGACGTCGACTGGTACTGCTGGCGCGACGACGCCGACCGGCTGGCCGACCTGCTGCTGGCCCGAGGCTGGCTTCCCGACCCGAGGATGCCCGTGGAGTCGCAGCTCGACCTGTTCGCCGCCGACGTGGAGGTCAGCTTCGCGTACCTGGGTCGCGACGCCGCCGGCCGACCGACGGTGGGCGCCGGGTCCTGGACCGGCACCCCGCTGCCGGCCGGGATGCTGGACGCCCCACCCGGCCGGATCGGCCCGCTCTGCGCGCCGACCATCTCGGTGGCGGCTCAGATCGAGTTCAAGCAGATGTACCCGGTCTGGATGCCGGAACGTCCCCGTCGCCCGAAGGACGCCGAGGATCTAGCTCGGCTGCGCTCCGGTGCGGGTCGAGTAGGTCCTCGTACACCCCGACCTTGAAGGTGATCAGGTCCAGGCTCTGGGTGAGCCTGTCGATCTGGGTGGTGACGCGACTGTGGTGCTCGCGCATCAGCGCGAGCCGTTCCTCCTCGTTGCCGGCGCCTTCCCGGACGAGGTCGGTGTACCGCCGGAGCGCGGGCAGGGGCATCCCGGAGGCGCGAAGGATGATGCAGACGGTCAGCCAGTCCACGTCGTCCTGGCTGTAGCTGCGACGCCCGGCAGGGCCACGCCGCACCGGGCCGACGAAGAGGCCCTCCTGCTCGTAGAAGCGGAGGGTGTGCACGCTCAAGCCGGTGCGTTCGGCGACCTGCCCGATGCTCAGACCCGCGGTGATCTCGGCCATGCCGAGCAGGGTAACGAGGAGTTGACCTAGAGCTGACTCTAGCTCCTAGGGTGCGCGGTGATCGCTAGCACATCAGCCAAGGAGCATCGACATGCGTTATCGCAGCCTCGGCGGCACCGGCATCCAGGTGAGCACCCACTGCCTCGGGACCATGATGTTCGGCGCCGTCGGCAACCCCGACCACGACGACTGCGCCCGCATCATCCACACCGCCCTCGACCAGGGCATCAACATCATCGACACCGCCGACATGTACGGCCGGGGCGAGTCCGAAGAGATCGTGGGCAAGGCGCTGCGGGGCCGCCGGGACGACGTCGTGCTCGCCACCAAGGTGCATTTTCCGATGAGCGAGGGACCCAACCAGGGCGGCAACTCGCGGCGGTGGATCCTCAAAGCGGTGGAGGGGAGCCTCCGGCGGTTGAACACCGACTGGATCGACCTCTACCAGATCCACCGTCCCGACCCCTCGACCGACATCGAGGAGACGCTCTCGGCACTCAGCGACCTCGTCCGCGACGGGAAGATCCGCGCCTTCGGCTGCTCGACCTTCCCGGCCGAGGAGATCGTCGAGGCGCACCAGGTGTCCGAGCGTCGTGGCCTGGGACGCCTGCGCACCGAGCAGCCGCCGTACTCGATCCTGGCCCGCGGCGTCGAAGCGTCGATCCTCCCCGTCTGCCAGCGCTACGGCATGGGGGTGCTGGTCTGGAGCCCGCTCGCCTTCGGGTTCCTCAGCGGCAAGTACCGCAGGGACCAGCCCATCGACCTGTCGACCGGGCGGGCCGTGCTCCGGCCGGCGCAGTTCGACCCCACGATCGCCGAGAACGCCGCCAAGCTCGACATCGTGGAACAGCTCGTCGACCTCGCGGCGAGCATCGGCTGCACGCTCCCGCAGCTCGCCATCGCCTTCACGGTGGCCCATCCGGCCGTCAGCTCGGCGATCATCGGACCGCGGACCATGCCGCACCTGGAGGACCTGCTCAAGGGCGCCACGCTCACCCTGGACGACGCGACCCTCGACCGGATCGACGAGATCGTTCCGCCCGGAACGAACCGGTACGACCCCAACGCCGCCTTCCCTCCGCGCGCGCTGACCGACACCGCACGACGGCGACGTCCGCTGACCGAACGTGCTGCGGCCTGACTGAGCCTGATGCCGGGACGCAGCGGCCGGTGACCGGGTGGGCACAGCGCGACGAAGCCAGCCGGGCGGGTCCGCCGGGCAGGGCACAATCAGATTCATGCCGCGTCGCGTCACCCCCACAATGCTGATCACCGCCCTGCTTCTGGCCGCTCTCGTCGGGTGCTCCACGGACGCCCCGGTTCGGCGGGCGCCGGCCGCGCCGGAGCCCACCGCCCCGGCGACGCCACAGGTCCCGGCCGGGCACGCGCCAGAAAATCCCTACCCCGTCGGCGTACGCGACCTGAAGCTGAACCGCGACGGCCGGGCGCTGCCGGTGCGGATCTGGTACCCGGCGCTCGGCGAGAACGGCCCCGTCACGCCGGGGTTGCTGGGGGCGCACGGCCGGTTCCCGGTGGTGATGTTCAGTCACGGCCTGGGTGGCCGGCCGGACGACTACGCCACGCTACTGACCCGCTGGGCGGCAGCAGGGTTCGTGGTGGCCGCGCCGACGTTCCCGCACACCTCGCGGGGCGCGGACAACAACGTCCTCGACGTGCTCAACCAACCCGCCGATGTGTCGTACGCGTTGGACCAGGTGCTCGCGTTGGACAGCAAGGCCGACGACCAGTTGCAGGGCCGGCTGGACGCCGACCGGGTGGCCGCGGCCGGGCACTCGGCGGGCGGGGTGACCCCCATCGGGCTGTTCACCGCGAGCCGGGACAAGCGGCTGGACGCGGGTGTGGTGTTCGCGGGCACGGCGCTGGGCGTGGGCACCGCGTTCGCCGGTGCCGCCGCACCGCAACTGTTCGTGCACGGCGAGCTGGACGAGGTGGTCGAGTACGCGGCGGGCAGGGCCGCGTACGACAAGGTGCCCTGGCCGAAGGCGATGCTGAGCCTGCCGAAGGGCGACCATGGGCGGACGATGCTCAAGGACAAGGCCGCGCTGCGGGTGGTGTCGGACACGTCGATCGAGTTCCTGCGCTGGTCGCTCTACGGAGACGCGGATGCCAAGAAGCGCATCTCCACCGACGCGACGCGCGGCGACATAGCCACCTTCGACGACCACCTCTGACCGCGCGCCCGACGCGCCCCGCGCCCCGAGCGCTCCGCTGCGCCGCGCCCGCGCCCAAGATCGTGCAGTAACCAGGAAATAGTGGCCTCCCACGACGTGGAGGCCACTATTTCCATGATGTTGCGCGATCTTGCGGCGGGCCCGGCTGGACGGCGCGGGGCCGGGCGGGCGTTGCGGTGCGGCGCGTCAGGCGGTGTGGTCGATGACGACCTTGCCGAAGGCGTCGCCGGAGTGCAGTCGGGCGAAGGCGTCCTCGACCCGGCTGAACGGGATGACGCTGTCCACCACCGGGCGCACCTCGTTGTCGGAGCAGAACGCCAGCAGCTCGTACAGCTCGCCGGGCGTGCCCATCGAGGTGCCCAGGATCTCCAGCTGCATGGCGAAGACCCGGCGCAGGTTGACCGACGGTTCGTGTCCGGCTGTCGCGCCGGAGACCACGATCCGGGCCATCGGCGCGGCCGACTTCAGCGAATGGTCGAAGGTGGCAGCGCCGACCGTCTCGATCACCACGTCGACACGCTCCGGCAGCCGGGCACCCGGCTCGAAGGCGGTGGCGCCGAGGGCCGAGATCCGGTCCCGCTTGACCGCGTCGCGGCTGGTCGCGTACACCCGCTTGCCCATCGCGACGGCGAGTGCGACGGCCGCGGTGGCCACGCCGCCGCCCGCGCCCTGGACCAACACGCTGTCGGCGTCCGCGACGCGTCCCTTGGTGGTCAGCATCCGCCACGCGGTCAGCCAGGCCGTGGGCAGGCACGCCGCGTCGGTCGCCGCCATGCCGTCGGGCAGCGGGATCAGATTCGACCGGGGTACGACCACCCGCTCGGCGAGCGTCCCGGCGAAGTGCTCGGAGAGGATGGAAACCCCGCGCGGGTCACCCGGCGTGACGACCACCGGGTACACGACCACCGGGCGTCCCTCCGGGTCCAGCCCGACCGCGTCGCAGCCGAGGATCATCGGTAGCTGGGCCTCGGTGAGTCCGACCCCGCGCAGCGACCAGAGGTCGTGGTGGTTGAGCGAGGTGGCCCGCAACTGCACGGTCACCCAGTCGTCGGCCGGCGGGGTCGGCTCGGGCCGCTCGCCGACGGTGAGCGCGGCGAGCGGGTCGGCGTCGTCGAAACGGGAGGCAAAGGCAGCACGCATGATCGGCACGGTAACAAGCTGAGCGCTCGTTAAGAAGCCGTGCGCGTAGGCCAGCGGCGCGTGCTGCGCCGGAGCGCCCCTGGCCCACGCGTGCGCGCAGACCAGCGGCGCATGCTGCGCCTGGGCACCCCGGGCCTACGCGTGCGGTTTACCGGCGGGCGACGCCGTCGCGGCGGGCGGCTTCGGCGACCGCCTCGGCCACTGCCGGCGCGACGCGCGGGTCGAGCGGGGACGGAACGATCGCGTCGGCGGTCAGGGACTCCGCCACCACGCCGGCGATGGCGTCCGCGGCGGCGACCTTCATGGCCTCGGTGATCCGGGTGGCACCGGCATCCAGCGCGCCGCGGAACACCCCGGGGAAGGCCAGCACGTTGTTGATCTGGTTGGGGTAGTCGCTGCGCCCGGTGGCGACCACCGCGACGTGCCGGGCGGCCACCTCGGGGTGCACCTCGGGAGTCGGGTTCGCCAACGCGAACACGATCCCGCCGGGTGCCATCTGAGCCACCGCGGCCTCGGGGATCTGCCCGCCGGAGACCCCGATCAGCACGTCCGCGCCGCGTAGCGCCTCGGTGATGTCGCCGTGGCGGCCGTCGGCGTTGGTGCTCGCCGCCAACTCGGCCTTGGTGCCGGTCAGTTCGGTGCGGTGCCGGCCGATGATCCCCTTGGAGTCGCAGACCACCACCTGGTCGGGGTTGACGCCCCCGGCGATCAGCATCTTCGTCACGGCCACGCCGGCCGCGCCCGCGCCGCTCACCGCCACCCGCAGGTCACCGAGCTTGCGGTCGAGCAACATCGCGGCGTTGCGCAGCGCGGCCAGCACCACGATGGCGGTGCCGTGCTGGTCGTCGTGGAAGACCGGGATGTCCAGCGCCTCGTCGAGCCGGCGCTCGATTTCGAAGCAGCGCGGCGCGCTGATGTCCTCCAGATTGATCCCACCGAACGAGGGCGCCAGTGCCCGCACCACCGCGATGATCTCGTCCACGTCCTGGGTGTCCAGGCACACCGGCACCGCGTCCACCCCGGCGAACTGCTTGAACAGCACCGCCTTGCCCTCCATCACCGGCAGCGCGGCCCGGGGGCCAATGTTGCCCAGCCCGAGCACCGCCGAGCCGTCGGTGACCACCGCGACCGTGTGCGACACCCAGGTGTAGTCGTCCACCAGGGCGGGGTCGGCGGCGATCGCCTCACACACCCGGGCCACCCCCGGGGTGTACGCCAGGGAGAGGTCCTCCCGGCTGGTGAGCGGCACGGTCGAGGTGACGGCCATCTTGCCGCCCCGGTGCAGCAGGAAGACGGGATCAGCGGGGTCCACGGTGGACGAAGACATGGTGGTGACTCCAGGATCTGTCGAGCAGATGTGAGGCGGCCTGCCCCGCCGCGAGGTGGGCGGCGAGCGGTGGCACGCGGTGCGGGGGGTCACCCGGGCACTTTCCGAGCATAGTGTCGGCACCACCCCCCGGATGTGAGCAGGGTCATAACTGACGACGAGGCACCCGTCCGGGGCGCGGCCAGTAGCGGGCCACCACCCGTCCACGTACGTCGGCCACCCCGTACGCCCGGGAGTCATCGGTGATCAGGTCGTTGTCGCCGCGTAGCCACCAGCCGCCGTCCTGTGGCCGGACCGCACGCTTCACCACCAGCAGATCGGGCCGGGTCCGGAAGACCGCGACCACCACGTCGCCGGCTCGGATCGGGCGGCCACCGGGACGAACCAGCACCGCGTCACCGTGGCGCAGGGTCGGGGCCATGGACGGGCCGGTCACCAGGACGGCGGTCAGCGGCCTCCGCAACCGGGGCACCTCAGCCGGGTGATCGGCGGCCACTGGTTTCACCTCCACCCGGTTCGGGGAGCATTCCCAGGAGTAATGTCGCCTTTGATCATCGCAAACTTCCCATGGAGGATCCTGATGCGACTTCCGCGCATCCTTGCGCCCCGCGTCACCGCGAGCGCTCACTGCGACCTGCCGTGCGGTGTCTACGACCCGGCACAGGCCCGGATCGAGGCCGAGTCGGTCAAAATGATCTGCGAGAAGTACCAGTCGAACACCGACCCGGAGTTCCGCACCCGCGCCGTCATCATCAAGGAGCAGCGCGCCGAGCTGGTCAAGCACCACCTCTGGGTGCTGTGGACCGACTACTTCAAGCCGCCGCACTTCGAGAAGTACCCGAACCTGCACAGCCTGTTCAACGAGGCCACCAAGCTCGCCGGCGCCGGCGGCGTCAAGGGCAGCCTCGACCCGGCCACCGCCGACAAGCTGCTCGCGAAGATCGACGAGATCTCGAAGATCTTCTGGGAGACCAAGAAGGCGTGACCTCCCCGGTCATTCCGACGATCCGGCCGGTACGTCCCGAGGACGTGCCGGCCGTCGTCGCCATGGTGCACGAGTTGGCCGAGTACGAGCGTGCCCCGGAGCAGTGCCACCTCACCAACGAGCAGCTGACCTCGGCGCTCTTCGCGGCTGCTCCAGGTAGCGGCACGCCGAGCGGCAGCGGTGGTACGACCGCTGCGGCGCTCTTCGGTCACGTCGCGGTCAACGAGCACGACGAGCCGGTCGGGTTCGCGCTGTGGTTCCTCAACTTCTCCACCTGGGCCGGCGTGCACGGCATCCACCTGGAGGACCTCTACGTCCGGCCGTCCGCCCGGGGCACCGGAGCGGGTCGACTGCTGCTCGCCGCGCTGGCCGACATCTGCGTACGGCGGGGCTACCAGCGGCTGGAGTGGCAGATGATCGACTGGAATCCGGCTGCCGGCTTCTACGCTTCGATCGGCGCCGAACAGATGAGCGAGTGGGTTGCCTACCGGCTCAGCGGCACCGCGCTCCGCGAGCTGGCCGAGCAAGCCACCACCGCCGGCACGCGTAATGGGCGACCGACCGGGTAGAGTCCCCGACCGGGGGGATGAGGCGTGACTCAACTGACTGGCCAGCCAGCGACCGACGACGACGTGGTGCACCTCACGGTGCCTGCCGACGGCGGTTACCTCGGCGTGCTCCGCACCGCCACCGCGGGTCTCGCGGCCCGGTTGCAGTTCGCGCTCGACGAGATCGAGGACCTGCGGATCGCTGTCGACGAGGCGTGCGCCATGCTGCTCGCCATCGCCACCCGCGACGCCGAGTTGGAGTGCCGCTTCGCGGTCACCGACGACGCGCTGACGGTCGAGGTGACGGTGCCGACGGTGCGCGGTGCCACCCTGCCCGCCGAGTCGTCCTTCGCCTGGAAGGTGCTCACCGCGCTGACCACCTCGGCGTCCGCCACCTCCGCCGGCGATCGGGCCACTATCGCGCTGCTCACCCGTCGCTCCGGCGGCTACTGACCGGTCCGACGCACCGGCACGGTCACTCGAAGCCGAGGGCGCGGGTCGTCGGTGGGCAGATCAACAGCCAGGCCACGCCCAGGCCGAACACCATCAGCGGCACGCCCAGCCAGCCCAGGCCGGCCTGGATCATGAACCACCCGATCGGCAGCAGCATCAGCTGAAGCACGATCGCGGGGGCTCGTGCGCCCGCCTGACGCCGTAGCAGCGCCCGACCCAGGGCCCAGAGCGCGACGGCCGCCCCGACGGCGAACACGGTCACCAGCAGTGCCGCCAGCAGGTCGGTGCGGGTGGCGGTGAGGTCGGCCCAGACCAGCCAGACGGCGATCAGCCCGACGACGGCGGCCTCCGCCCACAGCAGCCGGACCGCCCAGCGGAGCGTGACGGGGATCGGGGCCGAGTCGATGGTCACGCGCGCCACGATACCCGGGCTGCCGGAAGGTACAGTGCCGCCCATGCGGGCCGTCCTGGTGGTCAATCCGAAGGCCACCACCACCAGCGAACGCAGCCGGGACGTGCTCGTCCGGGCGCTGCGCAGCGAAGTCGATCTCAGCGTGCGCTACACCCGTCGGCGTGGGCACGCCGTGGCGCTGGCCCGGGAGGCAGCCGCTGAGGGCGTCGACCTGGTCGTCACCCTGGGTGGCGACGGCACAGTGAACGAGGTGGTGAACGGCCTGATGACGGCCGAACCGCCGACTCGCGGCGACGACGCACCGATGGCCGAGCGGCTGCCCGCGCTGGCGACCGTCCCCGGTGGCTCGACCAACGTGTTCGCCCGCGCGGTGGGTCTGCCCCGGGAGTGGCCGGAGGCGACCAGCATGATCCTGGAAGGGCTGCGGCTGGGCCGGAGCCGGACGGTGGGGCTGGGCCTCGCCGACGACCGCTACTTCACCTTCTGCGCCGGCTTCGGCCTGGACGCCGCGGTGATCCACCGGGTGGAGCAGGCCCGGCGGAAGGGTCGGGTCTCGACGCCGTCGCTCTATCTGCGTTCGATCATGAATCAGTACTTCTTCGCCTCGGACCGCCGGCACCCGGCGATCGTTCTGGAGCGTCCGGGCGAGCCGGCGGAGACCGAGCTGGCCACCGTCATCATCCAGAACACGGCGCCGTGGACGTACCTGGGCGACCGCGAGGTCAACCCCAACCCGGCGGCGTCGTTCGATCTCGGGCTCGATGTGCTGGCGCTGCGTCAGCTCCGGGTGGCTAGCACAACACGGACAGTGACGCAGTTCCTGTCCCGGCAACCGGATCCACGCGGTCGGCAGGTGTTACGACTCCATGACACGCCGGAGTTCACGCTGGTCTCAGGCCGTCCGCAGGCGTTCCAGCTGGACGGGGACTATCTCGGCGAGCGGGAGAAAGTCAGATTCACCTCCGTTCCCGCCGCACTGAGAGTAATCTGCTAGGTCTCGGGTACTGCCCTTGGTCGACACGGTGGCCACAACCGATCGACCTGGTCGCCGCCACACCGAGGAGCAGGTGCCGGAAATGTCAGCAATGTCACGCGGACTGTACTATATTGATCCTCGACTGTGGCACGGCGGGTAACCAGGAAAGCACTGGAACCCGGACAAATGGGTTGTGGGCTTGCTCACCGCCCGGAGTTTTTCCGAGCGTCACCCTTGACATCGCGACTGTTCGTGAAAGTATTCACAAGCGAACTTGAGTTACCGGGACATTGCCTGGATATGCTCGTCAGGTTGAGCTGTTCCAGCAGGTCCCCGGCGCTGAACGCCTGCTCACGCACTGCCGAATGGACAGACGCTAACTGTCACCATCGGCACTGCGGATGCATATAGGAAAAGCACGACAAGCAATTGTTCGCCACCCATCCAGAATGAGGAGTGTTGCCGCCATGGACTGGCGTCACCATAGTGTCTGCCGCGACGAGGACCCCGAGCTGTTCTTCCCGATCGGGACGTCCGGTCCGGCTCTCCTGCAGGTCGAGCAGGCCAAGGCCGTCTGCAGGCGCTGCTCCGTGACCGACCAGTGCCTTCAGTGGGCACTCGAGTCTGGTCAGGACGCCGGCGTCTGGGGCGGAATGAGCGAGGAAGAGCGGCGCGCCGTCAAGCGGCGCGGCGGTCTCCGGGTGCTGCGCGCTCACTCCGCCTGATCCCCAACGACACAGCTGCACGCCCCGGTGGGTTCGCCCGCCGGGGCGTTCTGCCGTCCGGCACCGGATCACACAGTGTAGGCACCGTGGATCCCACAGTGCCGGCCGGCATGGGTCAGCCCGTGGACGCCAGCGCGGGCCGGTCGTCGACCCGACGCAGCACCAACTCGACCAGCTCCGGCGCGTCGGTCAACGGCGCGGCGACCGCCACCGCACCCGCCGCCCCGGCCGCCTCGGTCACCGCGTCGTGGAACAGCCCCGGCGCCAGGAAGTACGCGGACACCGCGACGCGTCGCGCGCCGGACGCCCGCAAGCGGGACACCGCCACACCGGCAGCCGGTGGAGCCGCCGAGGCGTACGCCACCCGGCAGGGCACCCCGAACTCCACACCGAGCGCATCGGCGACCCGGCCCACCGACCGTCGCGCCCGCGCGTCCCGGGTGCCCGCCGCGGCCAGCACCAACGCGTCGAAGCGGCCCTCACGCGTCTCGCCCAGCCGTCGACACAGCCCGGCCAGCAGCCCAGGATCGGGCGTGTCGTCCGCCGGCCCGAGCACATCGGTGACCCGTACCGACAGCGGTGGCCCGGACCGCGCCGCCGCGGCGACCGCCGCCGGAATGTCCACCCGATGGTGGTACGCGGCAGTCAGCAGCAGCGGCACCAGCACCGCCCGGCGGTGACCGGCCACGGCCAGGTCGCGCAGCACCTCGGTCGGCCCCGGTTCGGTGTGGTCCAGCCAACTCGCCCACACCGGTGTGCCCGGCCGGGCCGCCGACACCGCCCGAGCCAGCGCCCGGGTGGCATCGGCCGCCCGTGGATCACGACTGCCGTGCGCGACCAACACCACCGGATCCGCCCCGCCGGCCGCACCGAGGCCGGTCGGGGTCGTCGCCGGGGAGGTCAGACGTGCAGCCCGCACTCGGTCTTCTCGAACATGGCCCACCGGCCGGCCCGCGCGTCCTCGCCGGCCTTCGTACGGCGGGTGCACGGCCAGCAGCCGATCGACCCGTAACCCTGCTTGAACAGCTCGTTGACCGGCACGTTGTAACGGGCGATGTAGGAGTCCACATCCTTCTGCGACCAGGCCGCGATCGGGTTGACCTTGACCTTGCCCCGACGCGCGTCGAAGGTCACCACCGGTGTGTTGGCCCGGCTCGGCGACTCGTCCCGGCGCAGCCCGGCAGCCCAGGCGTCGTACCCGGTCAGCGCCCGTTCCAGCGGCTCCACCTTGCGCAACTGGCAGCAGTCGTCCGGCGACTTGTTGAACAGTCGAGGGCCGTACTGGCCGTCCTGCTGGCCGACGGTGAGCCGGGGCCGGATCGACCGGACGTTCACCGGCAGCGTCCGGGCGACCTCGTCGCGTACCCGCAGCGTCTCGGGGAAGTGCAGGCCGGTGTCGAGGAAGACCACGTCCACCCCAGGGGCCACCCGGGAGACCAGGTGCGCCAGCACGGCGTCGGCCATCGAGCTGGTCACGCAGAACCGCTCACCGAAGGTCTGCGCCGCCCAGCGGGCGATCTCCAGTGCCGGGGCGCCCTCCAGGTCCCGAGCGGCCTGCTCGGCCAGGGCCCGCAGCTCGTCCGGGTCGCGCCGGGCCGGGTCGACCGACGTCGAGCCGCCCGGACCCACCAGGCGTAGGTTCGCAGCCGAGACGAGACTCATGAGGTCACCGCCCGACTCAGCAGCCCGGTGAACTTCACCGAGAAGACCCGGGTGCAGGCGTGGCACTCCCAGGCGCCGTGACCCGCCTCGTGCGGCCGCAGGTCCTCCTCGCCGCAGTACGGGCAGTACAGGGGTGCCGCTCGGTTCTCGCTGCTCACCGCAGTTCCTCCTCGTCGACTCTGATCACCCAGTTGGCGAACGTCTCGCCCTCGCTCCGACCGGCCAGGTAGCGAAGGGCCAGCCGTTCCACGTACTCCGGAAGTTCGTCGGCGGTGGTCTTCAGGCCGCGAAGCTTGCGGCCGAAACCGGCGGTCTGCCCCTGGGCCATGCCCAGCCCGCCGCCCAGGTGCACCTGGAAGCCCTCGACCTGTCGGCCGTCCGGGCCGACCACCAGTTGACCCTTGAGCCCGATGTCGGCCACCTGGGTACGTGCGCACGCGTTCGGGCAGCCGTTGATGTGGATCGAGATGTCCGCGTCGAAGTCGCGCAGCCGCTGCTCGAGCCGGGCCACCAGTTCCTCGCCGCGGGCCTTCGTCTCGACGATGGCGAGCTTGCAGTACTCGATGCCGGTGCACGCCATCGTGCCGCGCCGCCAGGCCGACGGCCGGGCCTCCAGACCGATCGCACGCAGCCCGTCGATCAGCGACTCCGTCCGTTCCGACGGCACGTCGAGCACCAGCAGTTTCTGGTACGGGGTGAGCCGCACCCGGTCGCTGCCGTGTGCCTCGACCACGTCGGCCAGCTGGCTGAGCTGCGCGCCGGAGACCCGCCCGACCACCGGAGCGGCGCCCACGTAGTGCCGCCCGTCGGCCTGCTCGTGCACGCCCACGTGGTCGACCGGCTTCGATGGCAGGACCGGTGCCGGGCCGTCGAGCAGCGTACGACCGAGGTAGTCCTTCTCCAGGACCTCACGGAAGCGCTCCACGCCCCAGTCGGCCACCAGGAACTTCAACCGGGCCCGGTTGCGCAGCCGGCGGTAGCCGTAGTCGCGGAAGATCCCGACCACCCCGGCCCACACGTCCGGTACCTCGGCCAGCGGCACCCAGACGCCGAGGCGCTTGGCGAGCATCGGGTTGGTGGAGAGGCCCCCGCCGACCCAGACGTCGAAACCGGGCCCGTGCTCCGGGTGGTCGACGCCGAGGAAGGCGATGTCGTTCGACTCGTACGGGGTGTCCACCAGCCAGGAGATCGACGTCTTGAACTTGCGGGGCAGGTTGGAGAACTGCTTGTCGCCGACGTACCGGGAGACGATCTCGTCGATCGCGGGGGTCGGGTCGAGCAGCTCGTCGCGGGCCACCCCGGCGACCGGGCTGCCCAGCACGATGCGCGGGCAGTCGCCGCACGCCTCGGTGGTCTGCAGACCGACCGACTCCAGCCGACGCCAGATCTCCGGCATGTCCTCGACCCGGATCCAGTGGTACTGGATGTTCTGCCGGTCGGTGATGTCGGCGGTGTCCCGCGCGAACTCCCGGGAGATGTCCGCGATCACCCGCAGCTGGGCGAGGCTGAGCTGCCCGCCGTCGATGCGGACCCGGAGCATGAAGAACTCGTCCTCCAGCTCGTGCGGCTCCAGCACTGCGGTACGCCCGCCGTCGATGCCCGCCTTGCGCTGGGTGTAGAGGCCCCACCAGCGGAACCGGCCCCGCAGGTCCTGTGGGTCGATCGAGGCGAAGCCCCGGTGCGCGTAGATGGTCTCGATGCGGGCCCGGACGTTGAGCGGGTCGTCGTCCTTCTTGATCCGCTCGTTGGGGTTGAGCGGCTCGCGGTGGCCGAGCGCCCACTGACCCTCACCCCGTGGCCGGCGCGGCGCTCGGGTCGGACGAGCCGTCGGGTCCTCGGAACGGGCCGGGATGCTGCTGACCGCCATCGCGGCGTCCTCCGTTGTCTGCTGTGCCTCGGGATACGCGGGGCGCGGCGGCCGGCCCGGCGAAGCGGGCGGGACAACGGTGTCTTCAGACAGCCGGCGCGGAGCGCGCCCGAGACGGATTGGTCGGGCGTCGTCAGTAGGCCGGACAGATCGCGCTGCGCACGCGGCCGTAATCGACGTGGCGACGTGCCACGAAGCGGCGGACGACTGCGGCGGTCATGGGCCCCATGCTGCCACACCCCATGGGGGCCGGCCAATGTCCGCGTGCTGGATCCCACATCACGGGCCGAGTTCTCCGGCCGGCCGTGGCAGGCTCGAACCGTGGGGCAATTGTCCGAGAGGTCGGCCGGGGCGGCGTGGGAGCACCTGCGCCGCCTGCCGGTCTGGCTCCCCCCGGCGCTGGTGACACTGGCGGTGACGGTGACCGGGCTGGGCTCCGCCCAGCTCTGGCGCGACGAGTTGGCGACGTGGAGCGCGGCCACCCGGTCGCCCGGCGATCTGGCCCGACTGGCCGGCACCATCGACGCCGCCACCGGGCCGTACTACCTGCTGATGCACCTCTGGACGGGGGTCTTCGGCGACTCCACCATCGCCCTGCGCGTACCGGCGGTGTTGGCGATGACGGTGGCCGCCGGGCTGCTCGCCGTGCTCGGCGCGCGGCTCGTCGACCGGCGCGGCGGCCTCTTCGCCGGGCTGCTGTTCGCGGTGCTCCCCGGCACCTCCCGCTACGGCCAGGAGGCTCGCCCGTACGCGCTGGCCACCATGCTCGCCGTGCTCGCCACACTGCTGCTGGTGAGCGCGCTGCGCCGACCGAGCTGGGCCCGTTGGGCCGGTTACGCGGCCGCCGTCGCCGTTCTCGGGCTCATCCACCTGATCGCGCTCACACTGCTGGCCGCCCATGCGCTGGTCGTCCTCGTCGCCTGGTGGCGCGGCCCGACCCCGGCCGGCATCGCCACCCCGGCCCAGCCCGACGCCACGCGGGACCGGCGGGTGTGGCGGTGGCTGGTCGCCGTGCTGCCGGTCGCGCTGCTGGCCGGCCCGCTGCTGGTGAAGGCGCGGACCCAGCAGTCCCGGCAGTTGAACTGGGTCCACCTGGCCCGGCTGGACGACCTGACCGCGCTGCCCGGCGGCGTGGCACAGAGCAGCGTGGTGGGTGGCCTGCTGCTCGGGGTCGCCGCGCTGGGCGCGGCCCGGCTCGGGCGGCGCGCCCTGCTGCCGGTCAGCGCGGTGCTGCTGCCCGTACTGCTGCTCTTCGCCGCCGGCGCTGTCGTACCGCTGTGGGTGCCTCGGTATCTGGTCTTCGTGGTGCCCTTCGCGTGCCTGCTGGCGGGCGCGGCGCTGGCCGCCGTGGCCGCTCCGGCGGCGCTCGTCGTGGTGGTGCTGGCCGGGCTGCTCGGCCTGCCCGATCAGGCCGCGCTGCGACGGACCCACGAGTGGCCGCGCAGCGCGCCGGTGGACTACGCGGGGGCGGCCCGGGTGATCGCCGACGGTCAACGTCCCGGTGACGCGGTGGTCTACTCACCCCGGCACAGCTGGCTCTTCCTCGATCTCGGCATCGAGTACCACCTCAGCGACCCACCACGCGACGTGCTGGTCACCGAGGACGAGGTCCGCCGCGGCGATCTGTGGGCCGCCGAGTGCCCCCAGCCGGCACCGTGCCTGGCCGGTACGACACGGGTGTGGCTCGTCGTCTCCGGCCGGCACGCCGAGCCGCTGGCCGCCGTGCCCGACGCCAAGGGCGACGCGCTCCGCAGGGACTTCACCGTCGCCCAGGTCTGGCAGCGCCCCGGCCTGACCGTCGCCCTGCTGACCAGCCGCCCCGACCGCTGACCCGACCCCCAGGTGCCGGCGGGGGTCTGCGGCGGGAGCGGACATCAGGATGGGCGTGATGCCTCTCAGTCATCACGATGACTCACCGTCATCAGGCGCATCGAGGTGGGCGGGCCCGGTCGCCCGCCCCACCGGAGGCGGCAGAGCGGGTCAGGTCTGCGAGCGGCCGTCGTGGGTGGTGGTGCGGGCCAGCGGGATTACCAGCATGGCCTCGGTGCCACCGTTGGCGCCGGCGCGCAGTTCGATGGTGCCGCGCAGCTCCCCGGTGATCAGGGCTCGGACGATCTGGAGGCCGAGCCGGCTCCCGCGTTCGGCGTCGAAGTCCGGGGGTAGGCCGCGCCCGTTGTCGGTCACCGAGACGTGCAACATCTTGCGGAACCGGTGCGCGGAGACCACGACCTCGGGCCGCAGCGACGGGTCCACCTCGGGAGCGGCGACCGGCACCATGCCGGAGGCGGAGGCCACCGGGGCCTCCTCCTCCGCGTCGTCGGCCGGCGGGAAGCCGTGCTCGACGGCGTTGAGCAGCAACTCGTTGAGGACCATCACCAGCGAGGTGGCGATCTCCGCCGGCAGCACCCCGAAGCTGCCCCGCCGACGCATGCCGACGCTCACCTCGGTCGCCGCGACCTCGGTCGCCGCGCTGGCCACCCGGTCGACGATGCCGTCGAACTCCACCGCCTCGTCGCTGGACATGGAGAGCGTCTCGTGCACCAGGGCGATCGACGCGACCCGGCGTACCGACTCCTCCAGCGCGACCCGCGCCTCCGGCATGGCCACCCGGCGGGCCTGCAACCGCAGCAGCGCGGCCACGGTCTGGAGGTTGTTCTTCACCCGGTGGTGGATCTCCCGGATGGTGGCGTCCTTGGTGATCAGTGCCCGGTCCCGGCGGCGGACCTCGGTGATGTCCCGGACCAGCACCAACGCTCCGATCGGCACCCCGGCCGGCATCAGCGGCAGCGCCCGGGTGAGCATCGTGGCACCTCGTGCGTCGATCTCCCGGCGGGGTGGCGCCTCACCACGCAGCGCGGCCAGGATGCCGTTCGAGGCCTCGGTGCCGTCCAGCGGGTCACCGGCCAACCGGCGGTGCAGCGCGGCCAGGTCCTCCCCCACCAGGTGCGAGGCGTAGCCCAGTCGGCGGTACGCGGACTGGGCGTTGGGGCTGGCGTAGGTGACCTTGCCGCCGGCGTCGAGCCGGACCAGTCCGTCGCCGACCCGGGGCGCCGAGGTGGTCTCGCCCGGATGCCGCGGCGGCGGGAAGGTGCCGTCCGCGATCATCTGCGCCAGGTCGTCGGCGGTGGTGAGGTAGTTGAGCTCCAGCTGGCTGGGCGTACGCGCGGTGGAGAGGTTGGTGTCCCGCCCCACCACGGCGATCACCTCGCCGGCCTCCCCCTCGGCGGTACGCAGCCGGACCGGGATCGCCTCGTGCCGGGCCGGCACGTCGCCGTACCAGACCGGGTCGCCCTCACGCCAGATCCGAGCCTGGGAGTACGCCACCCCCAGGTGGGCCACCTCCGGCCCGCCGACGATCCGACCCACCTGGTCGTCCTGGTAGGCGGTAGGTGCGGTGGTCGGGCGCACCTGGGCGACGCAGAGGAACGTGCCCTCGGCGTCGACCGGCACCCAGAGCAGCAGGTCAGCGAAGGACAGATCGGAGAGCAGTTGCCAGTCGCCCGCGATCCGGTGCAGGTGGTCGATGTCGGCCGGACGGAGATGGGTGTGCTCCTCGGCGAGGTCGCGCAGCGTGGACACGGTGACCAGGGTGCCACGCCACGCCTCACATCGTCGCGGTGACCTTCTTCAACCCGCGCGGCGCGTCCGGGTCCTCGCCCCGGGTGAGCGCCAGGGCCAGCGCCAAGCGCTGCATCGGCAGGATGTCCAGCAGCGGGGCGTACCGCTCGTCGACCTCGGGGACGGCCAGCCGGGTGGCGCCCGGAACGTCGGCGGAGCCGACCACCACGACGTCGGCGCGGCGTTCGCCGAGGCGGGGCAGCACCTCACCCATCGACCGGCCGCCGGGGCCGGAGCCGACCACGGCGAGCACCGGGACCTCCGGGTCGGTCATGGCGAGCGGGCCGTGCAGCAGGTCGGCGCCGGAGAAGGCGAGCGCCGGCAGGTACGAGGTCTCCATCAGCTTCAGCGCAGCCTCCCGGGCGGTGGGGTAGGCGTACCCTCGGCCGGTGGTGACCAGCTGACGGGCGAACCGGTAGCGCGGGGCGAGCTGGGCCGGGGTGCCGTCGGCAAGGGTGCGGGCGGCCAGCTCGGGCAGTGCGTCGAGCGCCTCCCGTTCGGCGTTCGGAAGCACGCCGTCGCCGGCCCGGATCCCCTCCACCAGCATCAGCAGGGCGAGCAGCTCCGCGGTGTACGTCTTGGTGGCGGCGACCGCCCGCTCGTGCCCGGCGGCGATGTCGACGCTCAGCTCGGCCACGTCGACCAGCGGCGAGTCGGGGGCGTTCGTCACCGCGAGGGTCAGCGCACCGGAGGCCCTGGCGGCGCGCAGCACCTCGGCCAGGTCGGGCGAACCGCCGCTCTGGCTGACCCCGACGACCAGCGCGTCGGAGAGGTCGGGGCGGGCCCCGAAGAGGGTGACGACGCTGGGCGAGGCCAGCCCGGCGGGCAGGCCGAGCCGGATCTCGGTCAGGTAGGCCCCGTAGAGCGCCGCGTGGTCGGAGGTGCCCCGCGCGGTGAAGACCACGTGCCGTGGCCGACGTTCGGCGATGACCGCCGCCACCCGGGCGATTTCGGCGGCGTTGGCGGCGGAGAGCAGGCGCGCGTAGCCAGCCGGCTGCTCGTCGATGTCGGCGGCCATTCCAGCCCCTGCACGTGTCACGGAAACCCCTCCCCTGCGCGGTTGCCGCGCGATTCCTGCTCAGTCTTGCACTTTTAAGCGCATCTCAGCAATCGAACGAGCAGGACTGCGCAGCTGATCACCAGTTGATCTCAATATCAACTACGCTTTACCCGTTGCACCCGGTCTAACTGCCACGAGAGGACGACGTGCCCGAGGGAACGGACGATCCCGCGCTCTCCGCGACGGAGGAGCTGGCGCTGGCCCGGCTGGCACTCGACGAGGGCGACCTGCACCACGCCGCCGGCCACCTCGCCGGCGCGTTGGCACGGGCCCCCACCCTGCCGGAGGTGCACGAGACCCTCGCCCGGCTCGCCGTGTCGAGCGGCGGCGGCCTCGACCTCTTCCCAATCAATCACCACACCTTCGTCGGTGCGGTGGTCGCCCGCGCCCACCTCCTCGCCACCGCCGGGCGTCCCGCCGAAGGGCTGGAACTGCTGGCCGCGGCGACGTCGTACGCGCCCGGCACCGAGTGGGCCGGCGTGCCCTGGGTCACCGCGCCCGAGCTGGTCGAACGACTGGAACCGGAGCACATCGCCCGCGTCCTCATGCAGGTCTGCGCCGCACTGCCCGACCCGGTGCCACGGATCGGCCGGGCTCCGCTGACCCCGTACCTCACGCTCGCCCGCAACGCGGCGACGGTGCACCCCGAACACGGCCTGCTGCTGGGCGCGGCGTCCGCGCTGGCCCGGCGCCTCGGCGAGGTCGAGCTGGCGGTCCGCTGGGCCACCCGCGGAGTACGCGCACAGCCCTCGAAGATGGGCGAGGTGTGGCTCGGGTACGCGTACCGCAGCTCGGGCCGGACCCGCGATGGCCTCGCGGCCCTCGGTCGGGCCGTCGAGCTGGACCCCGACGACCTGGCGATCTACGCGGACATCGCCGGCACCCTGGCCGAGATCGGCCGGCTGGACGAGGCGTTGGAGTGGACCGAGCGGGCGCTGGCGCGCGATCCGTCGTTCGACTGCGCGGTGCACACCGCTCACCGCCTGCGGCACCTGCGCGACGGCGACCTCGCCCACCTGGTCGCGCTCGCCGACTTCGTACGGGACCACCCGGACGACAGCCACGAGCACGGCGACCTGGCCCAGTGCTGCCGGGGTCGGCCCTGGCTCGGCCAACTCACGCCGGCCGGCGGGCCCCTGGTCGACGCGATGCGCCAGGCGGTGGCCGATGACGACAACGGTCTCGGCGGTGCCGTACGCCTCTCCGCCGCCGCCCCGCCGAGCGCGGTCGGGACGGCGATCTCCACAGCCCCCGGGCTGCGGATCGAGGTCGTCGGCGCGCCCGAGCCCGACCCGCGCGAGCCCCGGCGGGAGTCCGCTCAGCGGTTGTGGCACTACGCGGACACGGTGCCCACACCCGCGCTGGCGGCGCCCTCGGCGACGGCTGTCGAACGGATCGGGCAGATCGCCCATCCGGCGTGGGCACACCCGCCGGCGGCGTACGACGCGGCAGTGGGTCTGGCCGGCCTCGACGTGGACGACCTGCTCGGTCTGTTGGTGCACCCGCCGGCGGCACCGGCGAACGCGGTGGGTCGGCTGCTGGCGGCCCACGACCCGTCGGTCTGGGTGCGTGGAGTCCAGGTGTGGGCCTGTCTGGGGCTGCTGCACCACCGCACCGACGAGCCGTGGGAGGGCTCGACCCGACGCCGGGTGCTGCTCGATCTGATCTGGGGCGTCGAGGACTGGGTCACCGAGGCGGCCCTGTTCGCCCTGGTCACCGCAGCCTGGGTGGACCCTTCGGTGCGACCGGACGTGGCCCGGGTGGTGGCGGAGCGGCTGGCCGACGCGGCTGACGTGGCGCGGAGCCGACCGGTCCCGATCGCCGCCTCGCTGGCTCACCTGGCACTCGCCGCCCCGCAGTTGGATCCGGCGACGGCGGCACTGGCCACCGAGCTGCTGAGAGCCAATGCCCCCCGGCTTCCCCGCCCCCGCAACCCCCTGCGCCGCCTCTGGCAACGCCTGCTCCGCCGCTGATTCCCCGCAACCCCGCGATCTTGCACTTACTGTCGCCGTCTTGTCGGAAACAGTGCTTGTGCACGCGCACAAAGTGCAAGATCGCGGGGTTTGGGGGTCAGGCGACCGGGGCCTTGCCGAGGGCGACCTCGGCGTCCTCCTCCGGGGTGGCCTGCGGCGGCGCCTCGTTCGCGGTGCGCAGCGGGATCTCCTTGATGAACCAGGCGAGCACCGGGATCACGATGGTGAACAGCACCGCCCAGAGGAAGACGTGCGAGATGGCGTCGGAGAGACCACCGAGCACCGCTTCGCGCGCCTGGGCGGGCAGCTCCTTGAGCTTCTCCAGGTCCATCCCCGCGCCGCCGGACTCGCCGCCGAAGGCCCGACCGCCCTCGGAGCTGGCCAGCCGATTGGCGAAGATCGCGCCGAACAGCGAGATGCCGAACGAACCGCCGATCGACCGGAAGAAGGTGGCAGCGCCGCTGGCCGCGCCGAGGTCCTTCTGCTCCACGCTGTTCTGCGCGATCAGCATCGACGTCTGCATGAGGAAGCCCATGCCGACGCCGAGCACGATCATGTACAGCGAGGACATCAGCTTGCTGGTGTCGGTGTCGAGCATGGACAGCAGCGCCATGCCCGCGGTCATCACCACGCCACCGATGATCGGGTACGCCCGGTACCTGCCGTTGCGGGTGATCGCCCGGCCGATGACCAGCGAGACGACCAGCATGCCGAACATCAGGGGCAGCAGCAGCAGACCACTGTTGGTGGCCGAGGCACCCTGCACGGTCTGCTGGTAGAGCGGCAGGAAGTTCATCGCGCCGAACATCGCGAAACCGAGCAGGAAGCCGATCACCGAGATCAGCGCGAAGTTGCGGTTGGCGAAGAGCGCCAGCGGCAGGATCGGCTCCTGGACCCGGCGTTCCACCACTGCGAACGCCGCCAACGCGAGGACGGCCAGCAGGGCCAGGCCGAGGATCGGCAGTGACACCCAGTCGTACTCGTTGCCACCCCAGGTGGTGATGAGCACGATCGCGGTGATGCCGACCGAGAGCAGCCCGGCGCCGAGCCAGTCGATCCGGTGCTCGGTGCGGTACTTCGGCAGGTGCATGGTGCTGATCAGCACGAGCAGCGCGATACCACCCAGCGGCAGGTTCACGTAGAACGCCCAGCGCCAGGAGAGGTGGTCGGTGATGAATCCGCCGGCCAGCGGGCCGGCGACCATGGCGATGGCCATGATGCCGGCGATCATGCCCTGGTAGCGCCCGCGCTCGCGGGGCGGGACCAGGTCACCGATGATCGCCATCACGCCGACCATGAGGCCGCCGGCGCCGAGGCCCTGCACGGCCCGGAAGGCGATGAGCTGGACCATGCCGTCCTCTGGACCGCCGAACATCCCGGAGCCGGCCATGCCGCAGAGGGCGGAGCCGACCAGGAAGACGACGACCGAGGTCAGGAAGACCGACTTGCGGCCGTAGAGGTCACCGAGCTTGCCCCAGATCGGGGTGGAGACGGTGGTGCCCAGGACGTACGCGGTAACCACCCAGGTGAAGTGGTTGAGCCCGCCGAACTCGCCGACGATCCGCGGTAACGCGGTGCTGACGATCATGTTGTCGAGCATCGCGAGCATCATCGCGATCATCAGCCCGAACAGCACGACCCTGATGTTGTTGGGTCGCGTGCCGGCCTGGGTTGCCTGAGTCATAGGTAAGCTCCCCCCGAGAATTGCCGTACTTACTTGCCGCCCGGCTAGTCACCTTACTAGCCGCACGGTAAGTTGGGTACGAGGAGCGGTCAAGCCATTTGGGGGGCGTGGGTGAGCGAGAGCACAGGCGGCGGAACGCGGGAACGGATCAAGGCCGTCGCGCTTGAACTCTTCACCGAGCAGGGGTACGAGAAGACCTCGCTTCGGGAGATCGCCGAGCGTCTCAACGTCACCAAGGCCGCGCTCTACTACCACTTCAAGAGCAAGGACGACATCGTCGCCAGCTTCGTCGAGGACCGGCTGGAGCGGATGGACGCGCTGACCGCCTGGGCCGCCACCCAGCCCGCGACCCTGGCCACCCGGCGCGAACTGATCTCCCGCTACGCCGACACGATGTTCGACGGCACTCAGCCGTCGGTGATGCGCTTCTTCGAGCAGAACCAGACCGCGCTCAAGAGCCTCTCCTCCGGCCAGAAGATGCGCGGCCGGATGATGGAGCTGGCCGAAGCGCTCTGCCGGGGCGACGACTCCCCCGCCGCCCAGCTACGCGCCGCGCTGTCCCTGTTCGCGGTGCACACCAGCTGGTTCGCGGTCCGCGCGCCGCACATCAGCGACGACGAACGCCGCAAGCTCGCCCTGGAGGTGGCCGACGAACTGCTGGCCGCCATCGGCACGCAGCCTGACGCCTGACCATCTCGTGATCGATGTGGCCGGTCCGGCCCGTCAATGGTCCGCCGGCCGGCCGACCTGAGCCCGCCGGTCGCCGGCTCAGCCGCGCGTCAGCTCCAGCCGGAGGCCGAGCAGGTCCACACCCGGCAAAGGTGACCAGTCCTTCTCCGGCGAACGGACGAAACCGCGCCGCGAGTAGAGCCTGTGCGCCGAATCGGCCATCCCCGCCCGGACGCAGATCGCCACCGCCGTGCAACCCAACTCGGTCGCCCGGTCGACACACGCCTCGACCAGTGCGGCACCCACACCCCGCCCCTGAGCGCCCGGGTCGACAGCGAGCATCCGGAACTCGGCCTCGCCCGGCCCGGCCAGCTCGGCGAACGGGCTGCCCGGCAGCACGAACGTGACCGAGCCGAGCACCGCCCCGGTCACCTCGTCGACAGCGACCAGCACCTCGCCGCTGGCCGCCCGGGTCGACACGTCGGCCAGCACCTCGCCGTACCCGTGTTCGCCCTTGAGCTGGCCGTCCGCCTCGTACGCGGCAACTGTCAGCCGGGCCACCGCGGGGAAGTCGACCGACTCGGCCGAACGGACGCGCAGCCCGGTCAAGCGATCACGGCGATCAGGTCACCGTCCTGCACGACGTCGCCCTCGTTGACGACGAGCTGCTGGAGCACACCATCGGACTCGGCGACGACCGGGATCTCCATCTTCATCGACTCGAGGATCACCAGGGTGTCGCCCTCGGTCACCGTGTCGCCCGCCGTGGCGACGACCTTCCAGACGTTGGCCACCATCTCGGCGCGGATCTCCTCGGCCATGTCCAGGCCCTCCCTCTTCGCGACGTGCCTGCCGATGTATCCAATCATGCGTCGACCGGCGGTGGGCGGGCAGCGGCGCAGCCGGGATGACAGGCCCGCCCTGGGGAAGGCGGCGGGTGTCGACCGCACTACCATCAGCGGGTCGGACCCGACGCCGGACCGCCGGTGGCCGCATCCGCGCCGAGGTCGTGCGCAGGACGGATCCGACCCATCACGAGGAGGTCAGCATGGCGAAGAAGTCCAGGAAGAAGAAGGCTCGTAAGAAGAGCGCCGCGAACCACGGCAAGCGTCCCAACTCCTGAACGGGTCGGCGGGCCAACTGCCCGTCGTCGCTCAGCCGGCTGAGGCCGGGTACACCGGTGGCCCGGGTCGACATCGACCC
>NZ_JBEZEH010000098.1:0-24756 GCF_040648775.1 Micromonospora sp. NPDC049089 | reverse complement strand
CGCGGCGGACACGCACCGTCGGGGTCACGTCAGACCGGTGACGGTGGCCCCACCGGCCGGGATGCGCGCAGGGGGCATGCATCCCGGCCGGGTCCGCCGCGTGCGCGACAGTGCCTTTTGACTGGTGCGGGCGTCGACGGAGCGCTGTTCACGAGCGCGTCTTGGGAGATCCACGTTCGGCCCCTAGCCGGGAAGGTCCGGCGGGGCTAGCGTCTAGGCATGGCACGGGGTTCTCCCGAGCCAGCCGGTCCGCCCGGATCTGCGACCTCGCGCATGGGGTTCCGCATCCGACCCCGTGTCCCCGGGCACCGGAGGAGGCGGAACACGGGTGGCGGGTGCCCATCCGTCGGAGCAGGCCTGTGACGACTCGCCGTACCATCGCCGGTGCCGACCAAACCCCGGCCGCGACTGCCACGCCCCGCCGAGCCACCAGGAGCCGCCGTTCGGCGGCCGCCGCGCCGGCCGACCCCAAGGAGCCACGACCAGCCGGCCAGGCCTTTGTCCTGGACACGTCGGTGCTGCTCTCCGATCCGGCGGCGTTCCACCGGTTCGCGGAGCACGAAGTGGTGCTGCCTCTCGTGGTCATCACCGAGTTGGAGGGAAAGCGGCACCATCCGGAGCTGGGCTGGTTCGCCCGGCAGTCGCTGCGGATGCTCGACGACCTGCGGGTTCGGCACGGCCGACTCGACCGCCCGGTGCCCGCCAACGACGTCGGCGGCACCCTGCGGGTGGAGCTCAACCACACCGACGACGGTGTTCTGCCGCCCGGGTTCCGCAACGAGAGCAATGACGCCCGGATCCTCTCCGTCGCGCTCAACCTCGCCGCCGAAGGGCGGGAGGTGACCCTGGTCAGCAAGGACATGCCGTTGCGGGTCAAGGCGGCCTCGGTTGGACTGCGCGCCGACGAGTACCGCCACGGCCAGGCCAGCGACCCGACCTGGACCGGTATGTCGGAGATGGAGTTGAGCGAGGAGCAGATCGGCCAGTTGTACGCCGGCGAGACGCTCGACCTCGACGAGGCGGCCGGGCTGCCCTGCCACACCGGTCTGGTGCTGCACTCGGGGCGTGGCTCCGCGCTCGGTCGGGTGCTGCCGGACAAGTCGGTACGTCTGGTCCGGGGCGACCGGGAGGCGTTCGGGCTGCACGGCCGCTCGGCCGAGCAGCGAGTCGCCCTCGACCTGTTGCTGGACGAGTCGATCGGGATCGTCTCACTGGGTGGCCGGGCCGGCACCGGCAAGTCGGCGCTGGCGCTCTGCGCCGGGCTGGAGGCGGTGATGGAGCGCCGCCGCCACAAGAAGGTGATCGTGTTCCGCCCGCTCTACGCCGTCGGTGGCCAGGAGTTGGGCTACCTGCCGGGCTCGGAGTCGGAGAAGATGTCGCCGTGGGCCCAGGCGGTCTTCGACACGCTCGGCGCGGTGGTGCACGAGAACGTGCTGGAGGAGGTCACCTCGCGGGGCATCCTCGAGGTGCTGCCGCTGACCCACATCCGCGGGCGCAGCCTGCATGACGCCTACGTGATCGTGGACGAGGCCCAGTCGCTGGAGCGCGGGGTGCTGCTGACCGTGCTGTCCCGGATCGGGCAGGGCTCCCGGGTGGTGCTCACCCACGACGTGGCCCAGCGGGACAATTTGCGGGTCGGCCGGCACGACGGGGTGACGGCTGTCATCGAAGCGCTCAAGGGTCATCCGCTCTTCGCGCACGTCACCCTCAGCCGTTCGGAGCGATCTCCGATCGCGGCGATGGTCACGGACCTTCTGGAGGACATCCCGATCTGACGGGTGATATGCGGGCTTTCGTCCGTATTTTCGGTGTGGCGCAGATCACAAAGTGCCTGGTTGGTTTCCCATCAGCCTCACTGTGCGCAATCGTGTCCCACGAGCGTCCACGCACCACCGGAATCGTTGGTGATCGTTCGTCCCGAGACGGACGACATCGGCGAAGGTCGGTGCGTCGGCGCGACCGGCAACCGGTCGGGGCGCTCGTGGCACGGCTGACGGCCCACCTGTGGTCTGCGCCGCGCCGCGTCCTTGCTCCCGACGAAGGGACCACTTCGTGAGTCGGCTGTGGAGCCGGTTGGGCGCCCGTACGGCTGCTGTCGCGCTGCTCTCCGTGGGCGTTGCCGGTGGCTTCTACCTGGGCGAAGACCGGGAAACCCAGCAACAGGGTCTGACCGAGCAGGTCAGTCTCGAGGTCGACCGGGCCGACCTCGCGTACCAGCGCGAGCGGCAGGCCGCCCACCAGGTGCAGTTCTCCAAGCAGCGGGCCGCCGAGTACCAGGCCAAGCTGCGGGCGAAGCAGGCCGCCAAGGAAGCCGCCGAGCGGGCCCGCAGGGCCGAGGCCGCCGCGGCGTCCCGTAAGCGCGAGCGCGCCGCCGCCAACGCACCCGCCAAGCCGTACGACGGGCCGATCCCGGCATCCTGCGCGGAATACAGCGGCAACCGCAAGGTCGGCTGTGCCCTGATGATCGACAAGGGCTTCGGCATCGCGGAGTTCCCCTGTCTGGAGAAGCTCTGGACCAAGGAGAGCGGCTGGAACCACAAGGCCGCCAACTCGTCCTCCGGCGCGTACGGCATCCCGCAGTCGTTGCCGGGCAGCAAGATGGCCTCGGTCGCGTCCGACTGGCGCACCAACCCGGCCACCCAGATCATCTGGGGGCTGGGCTACATCAAGGGCCGGTACAAGACGCCCTGCGGCGCTTGGACCTACTTCCAGAACAACGGGCACTACTGACGCTGTCGACGCGGGGCGGGTGGGCGACCACCCGCCCCGCTGTCGCGCGTACCCCGGACGGGACGTGAGTGGCGGTCGGCCGCTTTTGCTGATAGCAGTTGTGGAGTGACCCTGCACCCGTCAAGCGGCGACCCGTTCCGGTTCGGCACCGAGGCGTTCTACGCCTCGCTCGGCCGGGCGTTCGTCGCCATGTGCGCGGTGGTGCCGTTCCTCTTTCTCATCGAGGCCGTCGACCAGGGGCTCGCGTTCGGCCTGGACGCCACCGCCGGCATCATCCCGCAGCGCATCGAGGGTCTGGACGGGGTCTTCTTCTCCCCGTTCCTGCACCACGGGTTCGACCACCTCTACAGCAACAGCATCCCGCTGATCCTGCTGGGCACCTTCGTCCTCGCCGCCGGCGCCCGCCGGTTCCTCTGGTCGACATTGGTCATCATCCTGGTCAGCGGCCTCGGTGTGTGGTTCACCGGCTCACCCAACTCGGTGGTGGTCGGCGCCAGCGGTGTCATCTTCGGCTACCTGGGCATCCTGCTCACCCGAGGCATCGTCGAGCGCAGCTGGTGGAACTTCGCGGTCTTCCTCCTGGTCGGTCTGCTCTACGGCTGGCAGCTGGTCGGCATCCTCCCCACCGACGAGCGGATCTCCTGGCAGGGGCACCTGTTCGGCCTGCTCGGCGGGGTGGTGGCGGCGATCCTGTTCCGTCGGCGGCGACCCGCACTGGGCGGCTCGGACTACTCGGGCTCCACGCTCAGCCTGCCCTGAGGCGATTCTCCGGCGCGCCTCTGGGACATGCTTGCCCGACCGTCGCCGCCCGCTTACGGTCGAGATCAGCAAGCGTTGATCCGTGAGCGGAAAGCGACGGTACGCCATGCGCGAGGTCGATGTCGCCGTGATCGGGGCCGGTCCGGCCGGCCTCTTCGCCGCCTACTATGCCGGGTTCCGGGGGCTGTCCGTGGCGGTGATCGACGCGTTGCCCGAGCCGGGCGGCCAGGTCACCGCCATGTACCCGGAGAAGCTGATCCTCGACGTCGCCGGCTTCCCCGCGGTCAAGGGCCGCGACCTGGTGGCCAACCTGGTGGCCCAGGCGGCACCGTTCAATCCGCAGTACCTGCTCGGCACCCGGGCGGAGAAGCTCGCGTACGCCGACGGCCGCCCGGTGCTCGGCCTGGCCGGTGGCGAGCAGCTCGCGTGCGGCGCGGTCGTGGTCACCGGCGGGCTCGGCAGCTTCAGCCCTCGGCCGTTGCCGTGCGCCGACGGCGCCCCCGGCTCGGGGATCCTCTACTTCGTGACCGAGCCGACCGAGCTGACCGATCGGGACGTGCTGATCGTCGGTGGCGGCGACTCCGCGTTCGACTGGGCGCTGGCGCTGCAACCGTTGGCCCGGTCGGTGACCCTGGTGCACCGCCGGGAGAAGTTCCGGGCCCACGCCTCGACTGTCGCCCGGGTGCTCTCCCTGCCGGTGCGGGTGGTGGTCAACGCCGAGGTCACCAGGCTGCTCGGGGACGGCCAGGTGACCGGTGCCGAGGTGACGGTGCGCGGCGGCACGACCGAGACGCTGCCGGTGGACGTCGTGGTGGCCGCCCTCGGCTTCACCGCCGATCTGGGCCCGCTCGCCGAGTGGGGGCTACGGCTGGACCGCCGGCACATCCTGGTCGACAGCGCGATGGCCACCAACCTGCCCCGGGTCTTCGCGGCGGGCGACATCACCGAATATCCGGGCAAGGTCCGGCTGATCGCCACCGGCTTCGGTGAGGCGGCGACGGCTGTCAACAACGCGGCAGTGGCCATCGACCCGAGCGCACACCTCTTCCCCGGGCACTCCTCCGACGCCGGCTGAGCGTCGGTATCGGACCCAGACCGACCCGAGTCCGGATCGAGACTGGTCGACCGGATCCTGAGAGGATGACGGGTCCCGAGACACCGCGGGACGGCGCGCCCACCACGCTGTCCTGGCTCTGCCACCCCGCAACCCTGGTCGCGCTGGTCCTGCTGCTGCTCAACGACCATGTGCTGAAGGTGGCCTTCCCTGGCCCGGTGACCGGCAAGCTGAGCGACGTCGCCGGCCTGGTGCTGGCACCACCGCTTGTCGCGGTGCTGCTGACTCTCCTGGTGCCACGGCTGCCGTCCCGGGCCGCCGCGCTGGCCGGCCTGGTCGCGGTGGGTGCCGGGTTCGCGGTCGTCAAATCCAGTGGGTACGCCGCCGAACTCGCCTCTTCGGCCTGGACCGTGCTGGCCGGGCCGTCGCTGGTCCGGGCCGACTGGACCGACCTGCTCACCCTGCCGGCGCTATGTCTGTCCTGGTGGAGTTGGACGCGGTCACGTCGCCGCCCGGTGCGCCGACGGACCGCCCGGCTGGTCCGGTTGCTGGTGGTGCTGCCACCGGCGGTGCTGGCGGTGGCAGCGACCAGTGCGATCAACTACCCGTACGCGGTGGGCACCGCGATGCTCGACGGCCAACCGGCAATCTCGGTCGGCAGCGGTTACAGCGCGTCGGACTGGCCGACCAGCCCGTCGGACGGGCAATGGGCGGTCAGCGATGACGGCGCGACCACCTGGCGGCCCGCCACCGATGACGAGAAGCAGCGGCTGTCCCGCCAGGAGACCGGGCAGCAGCAGGCGTGCGCTCCGGACGAGCCCCGGCGTTGCTACCGGGTCGTCACCGGGCATCTGCGGGTCGAGGAGAGTGACGACGCTGGTGCCACCTGGCGGGTGGCCTGGAAGGTGCCCGACGAGCAGCGGGAGGAGTTGGCCCGCCGGTCGCCGAACCCGGGCGATGTCCAGCGCCACTTCGCCTCCCGCGACCTGGTCGTCTACCCCCATCCCAGGGGCGGACACGAGGTGCTGGTCGCCAACGGCCGGGACGGGTTTCTGCGCCGCCTGCCCGACGCTTCGTGGCAGCGCGACGGGTTCCTCTTCGAGGAGGGGCAGAGCGCCATGTCGTGGAACGATCCGCCCCGGCTGGGCGGTGGCGGGCCCGGTGACCGCGGGACGGACCTGCTGCTCGCCGTCGCGCTGGCGCTGACTCTCGGCTGTGCCGTCGCCGCGCTCGCCGGTCACCTCGCTATCCGCCGTGGTGGAGGCACGCGCTGGTGGGGGATCGCTGGCAGCGGGGCACTGCTGGTGGCGGGCATCGTGCTGGCCTCGGCCTGGGAGCGTGACGACGACATGCTGGCGTTCATGGCCGTGCCGTTCGTGCTGGCGGTGGGCGTCCTCACCGCGGTGGCCATGATCGTTAGAGCCTCCTACCAGGGTGCTCTGCGTCGGTGGATCAGGTGGGCGATCACCGGGTTCCTCCTCACGGCGTTCCTGGCCGGGCTTCCGCTCGTCGGTTGGCTGTACGGCACCCCGTCGCGGACCCGGTTCGCGGTGGCGATCGCCCTGCTGGCCCTGGTGCCGGGCGTGCTGCTGGCCACCCGGATCGCGGGGCTTGTCGACCCGGCCCGCGCGTTCGAGCGCCGGTACCCGCCGCGCCCGCACTATGCGCCCTATCCGCCGTACGGGCCCTACCCGCCTGCGCCCTATCCCGCGCGCCCGCCGACGGTGCCTGATCCGCCCTACCCGCCGCAGTGATCCTCCGGCGGGCGGCCGGTCAGCGGCGGGGGGCGGGCGGCGCCAGCGCGGCGATCAGCACCGCCACCATTGTCAGCGCGGCCCCGAGCAGGGTGTTCACACCCGGGTGCGAGGCCGCCGTGGGGAGGATCAGGTCCAGCAGGACCGCGCCCACGATCTGCCCGGCGATGGTGGCCAGGCCGAGCAGCAGCACACCCGTGAAGCGCACGATCGCGGCGGCGATCGCGATGAACACGATGCCGATCGGGCCGCCCAGGTAGAGCCACGGCTCGGACGGCAGCTCACCCCCGGGCCAGCCGCGTACGGCGATGTCGATCGCGAACGCGACGAGCAGGGTGGCGGTGCCGACGGCGAAGTTCACGAGCGTGGCGGTCAGCGCACTGTCGGCCGCCGCCCGGACCCGACCGTTGACGGCCTGCTGCCAGGCGATACCCACCCCGGCGAGCAGTGGCAGCAGGGCCAGCGCCAGCGCGCCCAGGTCGCCAAGACGGTCGCCGACCGCCAGGCCGACCGCCAGCACGGTGAGCACCGCTCCGGCCAGCCGCTGCCGGGTGACCGGCTGCCGGCCGGTCGGCCCGATTCCGGCCCGGTCCACGGCGAGGCTGCTGCCGGTCTGGCCGGCGACCACCGCCACGGTGAAGACCGCCACGCCCAACGTGCCGATCGTGAGGCCCTGGGTGGCCACCAGGAAGGCTCCGCACATCCCGCCGAGGCACTGCCAGGGCCGCAGCGTGCCGGTCCGCAGGGCCCGCCGCGTCGCGACCAGCCCTCGCCGACCACCGGGGGTCGCGGGCACCAGCACCAGCAGCACCAGCAGACCGATGCCGAACGACACGACCGCGGCGGCGAAACCGTCGTCGAGGCGTACCCCCAGCTCGCCGTTGATGCGCGACTGCACCGCCACCGCGACCCCGGAGGCCGACGCCAGCGCGACGCCGGTGATCCGGCGGGCGGCCGACAGGGTCTGCGGGGTCGCCGTGTCGGCGGCTGTCACTCCTGCTCGGCCAGCGGACGACCGTCGAAGTCGACAGCGGAGTAGAGCGCCAACTTCTCCAACCGGTGATACGAGTCGATCACCCGGATGGTGCCGCTCTTCGAGCGCATCACGATCGACTGGGTGTACGCGCCGCCCGCCCGGTAACGCACCCCGCGCAGCAGGTCGCCCGAGGTGACCCCGGTCGCCACGAAGAAGCAGTTGTCGCCGGTGACCAGATCATCGGTGGCCAGCACCCGGTCCAGGTCGTGCCCGGCGGCGATCGCCTTCTCCCGCTCCTGCTCGTCACGTGGCCACAGCTTGGCCTGCATCGCACCGCCCATGCACTTCAGCGCGCAGGCGGAGATGATGCCCTCCGGGGTGCCGCCGATGCCCATCAGGACGTCGACGTCCGACTCACCCCGGGCAGCCGCGATCGTGCCCGCGATGTCGCCGTCGGAGATGAACCGGATCCCCGCCCCGGTCCGGCGGATATCCGTGACCAGGTCGTCGTGACGGCTCCGGTCCAGCACACAGACGGTCACCTCGGAGACGTCGGTGCCCTTGACCTTGGCGATCCGGCGCAGGTTCTCCGCGACACCGGCGTTGATGTCGATCACGTCGGCGTACGCGGGCCCGACGGCGAGCTTCTCCATGTAGAACACGGCGCTGGGGTCGAACATCGCACCGCGCTCGGAGACGGCGAGCACCGCCACCGCGTTCGGCATGCCCTTGCTCATCAGGGTGGTGCCGTCCACCGGGTCGACGGCGACGTCCACCTCCGGGCCTGTGCCGTCGCCGACGTGTTCGCCGTTGAAGAGCATCGGGGCGTTGTCCTTCTCGCCCTCGCCGATCACCACCACACCGCGCATCTGGATCGAGTTGATCAGCTTGCGCATCGCGTCGACCGCGGCCCCGTCGCCGCCCTCCTTGTCGCCCCGACCGACCCAACGGCCGGCGGCCATCGCCGCGGCCTCGGTGACCCGGACCAGGTCGAGGGCAAGGTTTCGGTCGAGATCCTGTGGGATCCGCGTCCTGGTGTTCGTCATGACGGCTACTCCTCCTCGCGACGGTGCGGGGACGACCGGCGACGGGGAGGCCCCCACTGCCGGCTTTGTCGCTGATCCTCACACGATGGCCGACCGGGCGTCGGCGCGGGGCGGTGATGGCCTGGATACCGCCGGTCGGGCGGCTGCGAAGATAACGGGGTGGAACCCGCACAGCCTGCCGACCGCGTACCCGCCGACAGCACGCCGCCCGACGGTCAGCCGCCGGCCGACGCCCCCGCCGGCCGCAGTGGTGAGCCCGCCGCGACCGACCCGACCCCACCGCCGCCGGCGGTTTCCGGCAAGTCCGAGCGGTCGCCGAAGGACATGGCGATCTCGCTGCTGGTGCTGCTCGTCCCGATCGCGCTGCTCCTGGCGTTCTACCGGGGATTCCTCGGCGGCGACCAGGCCACCACAGTCGATCCTGCGCCCGCCATCGAGCAGGCACGTTCGGCGAACGTCTTCCCGGTGAGCCAGCCGCAGGGGCTCGGCGCCGACTGGAAGACGGTCAGCGCCCGCTACCAGACCGTCGAGGGCGGTGCGAACCTGCGGCTCGGCTACCTCACGCCGGAGGGGCGGGGCGTCCAACTGCTGCAGAGCAGCGTCCCGGCGGACCGTCTGCTCCCCGCCGAGCTGACCAGTCAGGGCCAGCCGCAGGGTCCCACCGAGCTGGCCGGGCGCTCCTGGCAGCTCTACACGGCCCGGGGGAACCAGCAGGCGCTGGTCCTGCTGGAGCCGACCCGCACGGTGATCGTCGTCGGCGACGCCCGGGACAACGAACTCCGCGAACTGGCCGGCTCGCTGCGCTGACCGGACCCGGTGGATTGGCTCCGTCGGCGCTGAATCTGGGCAACTGGCCCGAAGGGTGATTGTCCGACGCGTCGACAGGGAAGAAGGAGGGGGTGATCCGGGCGCGTTGCTCGGCCCGGGTCGCGCGACGCAGCCGACGGTGCTGCTGCGTCGCCCGGAGTTTCCGGCGCCTTCCAGGTCGTCGGGTGACCCCCTTGGGAGACACGTATGACTGTTCGACGACTCGGCGCCGGCCTGGTAGCCGCCGCTCTGATCACGCCCGCACTGGCCGCCTGCGCCAGCGGAACCGGCACCGCCGGATCGACGCCGTCTCCGACGGTGAGCGCGTCCGGGACGGCGAGCCCGTCCGGTGCTCCGGTCGCGGGCGACGCCAAGCAGGCCCTGCTCGACTCCACCAAGGAGATCAGCAACGGGAACTTCCGGTTCACCCTGGCCGGTGCCGGCTCGACGGCGGAGGGGCTCGTGCACCAGCCGAGCCAGAGCGCGGCGATGAAGATCGCGATCGGTGGCCCCTCGTCCGACCTGGCGATGAAGCTCGATGTGATCCACTTCAAGCCGGACAGCTGGGTCAAGCTGGAGCTGAGCGGCCCCACCGCCAACAGCCTGCCCGCCATCAAGCAGCTCAATCTCGGCAAGTACCAGCACCTCGACCAGACCCGGATCAAGGGCAACCGCAGCCTCGGCTTCGACTTCGAGAAGGTCGACCCGGCCGGCAGCGCGGTGCTCACCCAGGGCATCACCGAGGTGCGCAGCACCGGCACCGGCGCGTACGCCGGCACCATCGACGTCACCAAGGCCGCCGAGGCGGGCTCGTTGAACGCCGCCACGATCGCCGCGCTGGGCACCCAGGCGAAGACCGTCCCGTTCACCGCGAAGGTCGACCCGCAGGGCCGGCTCAGCGAGCTGGTGCTGCAGTTGCCGGCCGCCGGGCAGACCACCGCCCAGGAGATCAAGATGACGTACTCCGACTACGGTGCCGCCACCGCCGCGCAGAAGCCGCCGGCGGACCAGGTCGTCGAGGCGCCGGCCGAGCTGTACAGCCTGTTCAACTGACGTGCCGAGGTGGGGCGGCTCCGGCCGCCCCACCGGCGGTCGGTCAGGAAGCGGGCTCCTGCCGGGCGGCGTCGATCCGCGCCCGCGCACCATCCAGCCAGCGTTGACAGATCACCGCCAGCGCCTCGCCGCGCTCCCAGAGGGCCAGCGACTCCTCCAGGGACGTGCCGCCGGCCTCCAGCCGTTCCACCACCGAGGCCAGCTCGGCGCGGGCCTGCTCGTAACTGAGCCGCTCGTCCGGCCCGGCCTTCGTGTCATCAGTCATCGCGTTCATCTCAGCACACCACTCCCCACCGTGCCGCGTCGCCACTCAGCCATCGACAGTGGCGGCCAGCTCGCCGTCGGCCAGTCGTACCCGCAGCGGGTCGCCCTTGCCGACCTCCGCCGCCGCGCGGACCACGTGGCCGTCCGCGCGCTGCACGATCGCGTACCCCCGGTCGAGGGTGGCGGCGGGGGAGAGGGCGCGTAGCCGCGCGAGGGTGTGCCGCAGGTCGTCCTCGGCGGCCCCGAGCCGGTGTTCCAGGCAGCGGCCGGCCCGCTGACGCAACGCGGTCAGCTCGGTAGCCCGATGCTCCACCATCACCTGGGGTCGGGCCAGCACCGGTCGGGAACGCAGCCCGTCCAGCCGGTGCGTCTCCCGGTCGACCAGGTTGCGCACCGCCCGTTCGAGGCGGTGCCGGGCCTGACCGATGAGGCGTACCTCCTCGGTGAGGTCGGGGACGACCCGCTTCGCCGCGTCGGTCGGGGTGGACGCGCGGACGTCGGCGACGTAGTCGATCAAAGGCGCGTCCGTCTCGTGGCCGATCGCGCTGACCACCGGCGTACGACAGCCGAACACCGCGCGACAGAGCGCCTCGTCGGAGAAGGGCAGCAGGTCCTCGATGCCGCCGCCACCCCGGGCGATGATGATCACGTCGATGCTCGGGTCGGCGTCCAGCACCTTGAGCGCGTCAACGATCTGTGGCACCGCGGACGGGCCCTGCACGGCCACGTTGACCGTCCGGAACTCCACGGCCGGCCAGCGCCGCCGGGCATTCGTCAGCACGTCCCGCTCGGCCGCCGACGCGCGACCGGTGATGAGCCCGATCCGGCCGGGCAGGAACGGCAGTCGACGCTTGCGGGCGCGGTCGAAGAGCCCTTCGGCGGCGAGCAGCTTCTTGAGCTTCTCCAGTCGGGCCAGCAGCTCCCCGAGCCCCACCTGACGAATCTCGTCGGCCCGCAGGCTCAGCGTGCCCCGGGCGGCGTAGAACTCGGGCTTGGCGTGCAGCACCACACGTGCGCCCTCGCGTAGCTCCGGCGCGCCGGAGTCCAGGACGTCCCGGTTGGTGGTGACGGTCAGGCTCAGATCGGCCGATGGGTCACGCAGGGTGAGGAAGACAGTGCTGGCCCCGGGGCGGCGGCTGATCTGCGCCACCTGCCCGTCCACCCACACCCAGCCCAGTTTGGCGATCCAGGCCCCCACCTTCTGGCTGACCACCCGTACCGGCCAAGGCTCCTCAGCGCTGCTCGCCCCGCCGCCCCCGCCGCTGCCCCCGCCGCTGGCCCCGCCGCTGGCCCCGCCGCTGGCCCCGCCGCTTCCCACCCGCCCGCCCTCGCTCACCCGCCCACCCTACGGACCTCCCCGGCCTGGCCCGTCGATCATGAAGTTATTGCCCTCCGTGCCGGCGTGTCGCAGCAATAACTTCATGATCAACGCAGGGATGGGTGGGGCGCGGGCCGGTGGCGGGTGGAGGGGTGGCACGTACGATGGGGTGGTGACTGAGGCTCAGGCGACTCACCGGACCGGCAAGCGCGTGCTCCTGGCCAAGCCCCGCGGCTACTGCGCGGGTGTCGACCGCGCCGTGCAGACCGTGGAGGAGGCGCTGAAGCTCTACGGCGCCCCGATCTACGTGCGCAAGCAGATCGTGCACAACAAGCACGTGGTGCAGACCCTGGAGGCCCAGGGCGCCATCTTCGTCGAGGAGAACGAGGAGGTGCCGGAGGGCGCCACCGTCATCTTCTCCGCCCACGGTGTGGCGCCGGAGGTCTACGAGCAGGCCAAGGCGCGTTCGCTGAAGGCGATCGACGCGACCTGTCCGCTGGTCACCAAGGTGCACCACGAGGCGCGGCGCTTCGCGGCTGAGGACTACGACATCCTGCTCATCGGCCACGAGGGGCACGAAGAGGTCATCGGCACCGCCGGTGAGGCCCCCGCGCACATCCAGCTCGTGGACGGTCCGGACGGCGCCGACAAGATCACCGTACGTGATCCGGAGAAGGTGGTCTGGCTCTCCCAGACCACGCTCTCGGTCGACGAGACGCTGGAGACGGTGGCCCGCCTCAAGCAGCGGCTGCCGCTGTTGCAGTCCCCGCCCAGCGACGACATCTGCTACGCCACCTCCAACCGGCAGCACGTGATCAAGGAGATCGCCGCCGACTGTGACGTGGTGATCGTGGTCGGCTCGACGAACTCCTCCAACTCGGTCCGCCTGGTCGAGGTCGCCCTGGACGCCGGCGCCCGCGCCGGTCACCTGGTCGACTTCGCGCACGAGATCGACGACGCCTGGCTGGAGGGGGCCACCACGGTTGGCCTGACCTCGGGCGCGAGCGTCCCGGACGACCTGGTCCAGGAGGTGCTGGTCCACCTCGCCGCCCGCGGCTTCGCCGACGTCGAGGAGATCACCACCGCCAACGAGCGGCTCACGTTCTCGCTTCCGCAGGAGCTGAGGCGGGACATGAAGGCCGCTGCGGCGCGCGGCTGAAGCACGGAACGAACTCGGGTCGGCGTACGTCAGATTCGGCATGAGGACTCTTCGGCTCGCCGTCCCCGCGCTGGCCGTCTGCGTGGCGCTGAGCGCCTGCGGCGGCCAGGGTGTCGGGGGCGGCACACCCACCCCGACACCGACGGGAGCACAGCCGGTGACCAGCCAGCCCACGCCCGACCCGACGCCCTCGCCGGAGACCGGCACCCGGAGCGTGCCGCCCGGACTGAAGACTCCGAAACCGGGCGGCCCGAGCACGCCGCCGGGCGTCGGGGCCACCACCCTGAGCGGCACCGTGCAGGGCGGTGTGGAGCCCGGCTGCGTGCTGCTCGACGGTTACCTGCTGCTCGGCGGCCCGCGTGAGGTGCTGACGCCGGGCGCCCGGGTCGAGGTCACCGGTCGGGTGGAGCCCGGCATGATGACCACCTGCCAGCAGGGCACCCCGTTCGTCGTGACGGCAGCCCACCGGTCCTGACCCCTTCCCACCCCTGACATGCGGGAGCCCGCCCCCGAACGTGGGGACGGGCTCCTGCCGGTGTTACGAGCGGATCAGTTAACCGCACCGATGGACACGTTGCCGCGACCCACGATCGCACCCTCGCTGGTGACGATCGCCAGTTCACCGGAGAGCTGACGCCCGTCGGCCGGAACGGCCACCGCGGTCACCGTGCCGGTGATGGTGGCCGACTCGCCGTGCATCAGCGGCACCGCGACGGCCGGAGCGGTGATCGTGCCCAGCGACGCCGACGCGAACGCGTCGTAGTAGTCGTAGGCCGTGCTGGTCCCCGGCCCGTCGACCCCGTACGGCTCCACCACGACGCGGTAGGTGCCGGCGGCCGGGTTGGTCAGCGTGACCGCCTCCTCCGAGTCGCCGTCAGCGGCCCGGCCGACCTCGGTGGTACCCCGGTAGACGAACAGGTCCAGGTCGGCGCCCGCGTTGGCGGGGTTGCCGATCCGGGCGGTGAACGTCGACGTACCCGTTGGGATCTCGACGGTCCACTCCTGGTTGGGACCGCCCTCGGTGATGGTCGGACGCTCGGTCCGCACACCGGTCAACGCGCCGCTGCGGCCGCTGACCGAGACCGGACCGAAGGCGTTGGTGACCTTCCAGCTCACCGGGGTCGGCTCGCCGGCCTCGACACTGGGCAGCTCGACCAGCGCCGGCTCGACCGTCAGGCCCTGCACCCGTGCCTGGAGCTTGAACGGGTTGTTCAGCGCCGGGGACGTCCGCCGCGCCTCCACCTCGATCTCCCAGACCCCGGGAAGCGGGTTCTGGTAGTCACGCTCCTGCGGCTTGCAGACGTTGACGTCGGAGAAGTTGGTGTAGCAGACGGTGCTGGTGGTGGCCTCCACCGGCACACCCAACGGGTTGATCGCGATGAACCGGGTCTGCGAATCGGTGGCGATCCCGGAGAGGTTCACCTGGAGTGCCTTGGCGCCCTCCGGCACCGTGACGAAGTACGACGTGAAGCCGTTGCGGTCGACCGAGCCCTCGTTCGCGTACGAGAAGGTGGGCTTCTTCACGTCGTTCGAGGCCACCACCACTGTGGACACCTCGAAGTCGACGACGTTGGTGGCCGGGTCGTCGATCCGCACGATCGCGCCGTGCGCGCCCTCGGTGGCCGGCTTGGCGGTGATGTTGATGGTGACGGCCTTGTTGAGCGGCAACGCGACGGTCTTCGGCGCCTTGAAGGTGCCGTCGTTGCCCTGGAGCGTGATGGTGTGCTTGATGGTGCCGGCCGGGCCGCTGGTGCGGGTGAGCTTGACCGGGTACGTCTTGCTCTGGCCGACCTTGTGGCCGCCCTCGGACGAGGTGCAGCGGTTGTAGACGCCGGTGCCCCGGCCCGGGTTCGGCACGAACTTCACGCCGTTCCAGATGGTCAGCTGCTCCGCCAGAGGGCTGCAGACCGGCGCGTCGGAGACGTACGACCGGGTTTCGACGCCCTGGCGCAGCAACTGCCAGGCGCCCGGAACGTTGACCATGCCGTAGCCCTGCGCGTACGTCGGCACGTCCGCGATCGGCTTGGCGGAGCTGAACAGCGCCCGCCGCAGTGCGGCCGGGCTGATGCCCCGGTCGGTGGCCTTGGCCGCCGAGAGCAGCAACGCGCCGGCGCCGGCGGTCTGCGGAGACGCCATCGAGGTGCCGTTCAGCATCGCGTAGCCCGGAGGCAGCGCGTAACCGGCCTCGGGGACCGGGGCTCCGAGCTGCCAGGTCGGTGCGGTGGAGATGGCCGAGCCGGGGGCGGCGATGTTCGGCTTGAAGCCGCCGTCCTCGCGCGGGCCACGGGAGGAGAAGTTGAACAGGGCGTTCTTCTTTTTCACGACCGAGCCGTAGTTGGCCAGCCAGGTGTCCTTGCTGATGTTGGCGGCAACGCTGATCACGTTGCTGGCCACCGAGGGGTCGCCGACGGTGTTGAGACCCGGGCCGGAGTTGCCGGCCGAGATGACCAACTGCACGCCGTACGTCTCGATCAGTTCGTTGTAGAGGTTCGTCCGCGCGTTGTTGCCGTCGTTCAGGCCCGGAAGGCCACCGATCGACATGTTGACGATGTCGACGCCACGGTTGGCCACCAGGTCGATCATGCCGGTGGTGAGGGCAGCCGCGCTGCAGCCGCCGCCCCAGGAGCAGGCGCGGGCGGAGACCAGCTTGGCACCGGGCGCGGCGCCGTCGAAGGCTCCGTTGCCGAGCATGTCGTTGGCGGCGGTGATGCCGGCGACGTGAGTGCCGTGGGTGCTCTCGACGATGCCGATGTTGACGTAGTCGTAGGTGCCCGGCAGGCCGATGGGCGTGGTGTTCACGTTCTTGCGGAACTCGACGACGAAGGGCTGCCGCTCAGCGACCGGGGTCGCCGGGTTGTCGGTACCGAAGTAGCCGATGTCGTACTTTTCCTTGTACGGCCGCATAACCGGGTCGTCGGTGAAGTTGAGGTTCTGGTTGGCGTCCACCCGGATGTTGTTGGTGGCCGGGTCGAAGAGCACACCCCAGGTGTCGGTCGTGTCGCCGTCGCGGTTGACGTCACCCCGGGCGTCGCTCGCTGCGGTGACCGACTCGCTGAACAGGTTGAACCGGTACGTGCCGGCCGGTGCCGTCCAGGTGCCGCCGGCGATGGTGAACGACGGGCCGGTGACCTCGGCCTGCATCCGCCGCCACGAGCCGTCCTCCAGCGGATCGGTAGCGGTGACCCAGTCGACGATCTTGCGCTCGCCGGTGGTCGTCTGCTGCAACGCCGGGTGGGCCAGGTCCACACCGGAGTCCATGATGCCGATCGTGACGCCCCGGCCGTCCCACTCGGGGTGGGCCGCGGTGAACGCCACCGCGCCCGTCTCGTTCGTCGGCATGTAGGGGTTGTCGGCCGGGGTGGTCTCTCCCGGCGCCGCGACGGCGGCCTGCCGCGCGCCGGCGGTGCCGGTGGCGGTGCGCTCCGGGGCCGGGTCCGGCAGTTGGATGACCTCGTCCAGGTCGACGGCCGAGACGCCCGGCAGCCGTGCCGCCTTGAGGACCCGGTCGGTCGGAACCTTGGCCAGCACGAAGCCGACCCTGTCCTGCCGCTGGCTGACAGTGCCGCCGAGCTTGGTGAGGCTGTCGGCGACGTCCCCCGCCTCACCCTTCTCGGTGGCGACGATCAACGTGACGGTCGGAGCCTTCTTGGCGCGGGCCTCACTGAGCAGTTTGGCGTCGTGGGCGCCCAGCGTCTCGGCGGCGGTGGCCGGGGAAGCGTCCGGTGTGTTGGCGGGAGCGGCGGCCGCGGTGGCGGCACCACCCATCGTCGTCATGGCGCTCGCCGCCAGGACCGACGCGAAGAGCGCGGCTGAGGTGCGCCGGCTCATATTTCGGAGTCTGCTCACGTTCTCTTTACCTCCAGAGAACAGGGCCCTTCAGAGAAGGGCGCTCGGGTGAGCAGAATCTTTCGTGGTAGCGGTGAGCACTGTCACTACTGGTCAGTCCCTTGTGACCAGTTCGTGACATGCGGGTATACGTACTGTCACATGATTGGCGAGCGGTTCGAGACCTCGTCACCGGCCGGGTCGGCCAGCTCGGGTGCCTGCGGTTGCCGGGGCGTCAACTCGACCTGGGCCGGGGTGGCCAACTCGTCGTCCGACACGCCCAACTCGGCGAGCTTGCGGGCGCTGACCAGCACCCGGGCCTCCAGCGAGCCGACCGCCCGGTTGTAGGCGGTCACCGCACCGGCCAGCGAGGACCCGAGCTTGCCCACGTGGTCGCCCAGGGTGGAGAGCCGGCCGTACAGCTCCCGGGCGAGAGTGTGCACGGCGAGCGCGTTGCGGGCCAGTGCCTCCTGCCGCCAGGAGTAGGCCACGGTGCGGAGCAGCGCGACCAGTGTGGCCGGCGTGGCGAGCACCACGTTGCGGGTGAAGGCGTGTTCCAGCAGCGACGGGTCTCGCTGGAGCGCGACGTCGAGGAACGGGTCGGCCGGGACGAACAGCACCACGAACTCGGGTGAGTTGTCGAACGCCGACCAGTACGACTTGGCGGCCAGGGCGTCGACGTGCCCCCGCAGGTGCCGCGCGTGCGCATCGAGGTGGGTGTCCCGGCCGCGCTCGTCGCGGGCCTCCATGGCCGTCAGGTACGCGTCGAACGGGGCCTTGGCGTCCACCACCACCGAGCGACCACCGTGCAGGCGAACCACCAGATCCGGTCGGACGACCTGCTGGTCGGTGGCGGCGGTGACCTGCTCGGAGAAGTCGCAGTGCTCCAGCATCCCGGCAGCCTCGACGATCCGGCGCAACTGGTGCTCGCCCCAGCGGCCCCGCACCTGCGGTGCGCGCAGCGCCGCCACCAACTGCTTGGTCTCGGTACGCAGCTCACCGGAGACCGCGTTCATCGAGCGGACCTGCTCACGCAGCTCGGCGTACGCGTCGACGCGGTCGTGCTCCAGCTCGGCCACCCGCTGCTCGTAGCGGCGCAGGGTGTCGTGCAGCGGCGCGACCGCCCGGGCCACCGCCTCCTGGGACTGTGCGGTGGCCTCGTAGCTCAGCGCCCGCATGGACTGCTCCAGCCGACCCTCGCCCTCCCGGGTGGCGGCCAGGGTGGCATCTAGCCGGGCGATGTCGGCGGCCGACCGGGACCGGGCCGCGAGCCAGCCCACCGCCCCGCCGGTGCCGAGGCACACGATCACCAGGAGCAGCGTCGAGACGTCCATCACCGGAGCTTGCCAGACGGATACGACGTGCGACCCGCGGGTACGTTCGATGACATGGAACTTGTGCTCTGTCTCGCCGTTGTGCTGGTCGGCGCGCTGGGCGCCGCCGCCCTCGTCCGCGCTCAGGCCGGTGCCCGTCGGCGCACCGAGCTCGGCGACGCCCGCGCGGAGGCGCAGCGGTGGTACGAGCGCCTCGGCGGCCAGTTGATGAACCTGCACGGCGACGACCCGGCGGTACGCCAGGCGCTTGCCGACGCCGGTGAGCGGTACAACGCGGCGGGCTCCCAGCTGGAACAGGCGTCCACGCCGCACCAGTTCGGGCTGGCCCGGGAGACCGCGCTGGAGGGTCTGGCGTACATCCGGGCGGCGCGCACGGCGCTGGGCATCGATCCGGGCCCCGAGGTGCCGACCCTGGCCGCCGCCCGCGGCGTGGGGCAGCTCACCAAGGAGCGTGAGGTCGATGTGCAGGGGCAGACCTTCCGGGCCGGGCCGCAACCCGGCCGGGAAACGCCCTACTACTACCCGGGTGGGCGTTATCAGGGTCGACCGGTGCCGGCCGGCTGGTATTCGACGCCCTGGTGGAAGACGGCGCTGGGTGCCGGTGCCGGTGTGCTCGGCGGCATCCTGATCGCCGACGCGCTCTTCTCGCCCGCCTTCGCCGACCCCGGGTACGGCTACGACGCTGGCTACCAGGAGGGCTTCGGTGACGGCGTCGACCAGGGGGGCGACGGCGGCGACCAGGGCGGGGACTTCGGCGGCGGCGACCAGGGCGGCGACTTCGGCGGCGGCGACTACGCCGGTGGGGACTTCGGCGGCGGTGACTTCGGTGGCGGCGGTTTCGGCGGTGGCGACTTCGGGGGCGGGGACTTCGGCGGCGGCGACTTCTGACAGTCGTTCAGACCCACCGAAACGGGCCCCGGTCGTAACGACCGGGGCCCGTTTTCCGTACCTCTTGATCAGCCGGTGTTGCGCATCCCGGCCGCGATGCCGTTCACAGTGGTGAGCAGCGCGCGTTCCAGGGCGGTGCCGTCGCTCGGCGCGCGTCGGCCGCCCGGTGCGGTGGCGACCGCCCGGCCGGCGGCACCCGACTCCCGGTACTGCCGCAGCAGCGCCACCTGGAGATGGTGCAGCGGCTCCAGGTAGGTGTCGCGGACGGCCAGGGTGCGCTGGAGCACCGGCGAGTTCTCCAACAGGGCCGGTGAGGCGGTCACCGCCAGCACCTCCCGCTTGGTCAGCTCGTACTCCTGCTCGATCTGCTCGAAGATCGGGTGCAGCTTCTTCGGCACCAGCGTCTCGACGTACCGGCGGGCGATGCTCAGGTCGGTCTTGGTCAACATCATCTCGACGTTCGACAGGAACGTGCGGAAGAAGTGCCAGTTGCGGTGCATCTCGGCCAGCACGTCCGCCAGACCGGCCTCGCGGGCGGCGGCCAGCCCGGAGCCGACGCCGAACCAGCCCGGCACGATCTGCCGGGTCTGCGTCCAGCCGAACACCCACGGGATGGCCCGCAACCCGGACAGCCCGGCGCCGGTGTTCGGGCGCTTCGCCGGCCGGGAGCCGATGTTCAGCGCGCCGAGCAGCTCGGTGGGGGTGGACGCCCAGAAGTACGCGGGCAGGTCCGGGTCCTCGACGAGCGACCGGTAGGACCGGAACGCCGACTCGGAGACCACGTCCATCGTCGCGTCCCAGCGCTCCAACATCTCGGCGGGCTGCCGGGGTGCGGTGTGCAGCAGGGTGGCCTGGAGCACAGCGGCGAGGGTGAGCTCCAGGTTCTCCCGGGCCAGCGAGGGCAGGGTGTACTTGTCGGAGATCACCTCGCCCTGCTCGGTCACCTTGATGGCGCCGTCCATGGTGCCGTACGGCTGAGCCAGGATCGCCTCGTGCGTTGGCCCGCCGCCGCGCCCGACAGTGCCGCCCCGGCCGTGGAAGAGCCGCAGGTGCACACCGTGCCGGGCGGCCACGTCGCGCAGCGCGCGCTGCGCCCGGTGGATCGACCACTGGCTGGTCGTGATCCCGGCTTCCTTGTTCGAGTCGGAGTAGCCGAGCATGACCTCCTGCACGTCACCCCGGGCGCTCACCAGCGCCCGGTACGCGGGCAGCGACAGCAACTCGTCGAGGAGTTCGCCGCCGGAGTTCAGCTCGGCCGGGGTCTCCAGGAGCGGCACGAACCCGACCCGGGCCCGCCCGCTGTGCACGTCCACCAGGCCGGCCTCGCGGGCCAGCACCACCGCGGCCAGCACGTCGTCGACACCCAGGGTCATCGAGATGATGTACGACTCGATCACCTCGGCGCCGAACCGGTCCTGTGCCTCCCGGATGGTGCTGAACACGTCGAACGTCTTGCGGGCCGGCTCGGACAGCGACGTGTCCAGTGTCGACAACGGACGACGACCGGTCAGCTCGTCGGCGAGCAGCTTGGTGCGTTCCAGCCGGGTCAGCGCCGGGTAGTCGGAGACCTCGCCGACCGCCTCGTAGAGCTGCGCGAGCACCGCGTGGTGCGCCTCGGCGTGCTCCCGGACGTCCATGGTGGCCAGGTGCAGGCCGAACGCGGAGACCGTACGGATGGTGGAGGCCAGCCGGCCGACCGCGGTGAGCTGCCCGGAGTTGCGGGCCAGCGAGGCGCGCAGCAGGTCCAGGTCGGCGATCAGCTCGGCGGAGCCCCGGTAGTCCCGGCCCGATACGTGTGCGGTGCCCTGGCGCAACCTCAGCCGGGTGTTGGCGAGCTTCGCCTTCACGCAGCGTGCCTTGAGCCGGTACGGCTCCTCCGCGTTGACCCGGCGGAAGCGCTGTGCCACCTCGGGCAGCGCGTCCAGGTCGGCGGCGAGGCTGGCGGAGAGGTCCAGGGAGACCCCGCGCAGTCGGCGGGACACCGAGACCTCGTTGATCAGGTGGTCCATCGCCTTCTCGGTGGCCGCGATCCCGTGCTCGTGCTGGATGGTCAGCACCTCGCGGGTGACCGCCGGGGTGACGAACGGGTTGCCGTCGCGGTCGCCGCCGATCCAGGTGCCGAAGCTCAGCGGCCGGGCCGTCGGTGAGGTCTCCACACCGAGCGTGCGCAACGTGTCGGCCAGGTCGTCGAGCACCTGCGGGGCGGCCTCGGCGTACAGGTCGCGCAGGTAGTAGATGGCGTTGCGGGCCTCGTCGGTCGGGTCCGGCCGGTCGAGCCGCAGCTCGTCGGTCTGCCACATCAGGTCCAACAACTCGGCCAGCCGGCGGTTGGCCGGGCCCTCGTCGCTGGCGCCGTAGAGGATCGCGTTGGCGGTCTCGGTGTCCAACTCGTCGGCGATCGCCCGCAACTTGGACAGGATCGAGCGACGAGCCGCCTCGGTCGGGTGCGCGGTGAAGACCGGTCGCACCGCCAGCCGGCGAGCCGCGTTGGCGATCTCCTCGGCCGGCACCCCGCGCTCGGCGATCATCTTGGCGGCCTGGTCCAGCCAGCCGCCCTGCACCGCGCGGCGGCGGCGCAGGTCCCGTGCCCGGTGCACCTGCTCGGTGATGTTGGCCAGGTGGAAGTAGGTGGAGAAGGCGCGAGCCAGCTTGGTGCCGGTGGTCACGTCGAGCCCGCCGAGGCGCTGGGCGGCCGCCGGGGCGTCGGAGCGGACCTGGGCGCGGATCTCCTCGACGAGGTCGAGCAGCGGGCGACCCTCCTGGCGGGCCAGGGTCTGGCCGAGCAGGGTGCCGAGTCGGCGAATGTCGGCGCGCAGTGCGGCGTCCGGGCCGTCGTGGTCGTGCTGATCGGTCACGATGCGCTCCCTTACGTGGATACGAAGGACAGCGCTGTCCGACTTACTGGATGGTATCCGCGCGCAACGGATGTCTGGAGGGCCCCCTGGTGATCCACTGCCCTGGGAGGGGTGTTTTCCGGGGTGATCTCAACCACCGTCGCGGTCCGGCGAGGGGCCCGAGCGGGTCGTTGCAGGGCCGGAGGAGACGGCCCGGCGACCCCGGACCAGGCTCGCGCTGACGAGTCCGAGCCCTCCGAGCACCGCCCAGATCCCGAGGGCGGAAGCCGGCCAGCCGGCCGACCGCCAGTCGAAGTACACGGCGGCCTTGGTCAGGTCGTTGGCGAGCCCGGGGATGTTCCAGCGGTGCATGCCGCGCAGCACCCCGGGCAGGAACTCGGGCGCGTAGATGCCACCGGAGCCCGGGTTGCCGAGCACCACCAACAGCAGGATGACCAGCGCGGTGCCCGCGACGCCGAGCCAGCCCTGAATGGCGCTGGCGAACATGGCGGCGGCGAAGACGGCCAGCGCGCCGATGGCGGCGATCGTCGGTACGTCGCCGTGCCAGATGTCCAGAACGGGTCCGACCACCACCGCGCCGGCGATGCCGAGCAGCACGCTGTAGACCGCCAGGGCGGCGATGCGCAGTCCGGCTCGTCGCGCCGTACGGGGGGTGGTGCCGGCGGATATCCCGAGCACCGTCGAGGCGAGATAGCCGCCGAGGACGTACCCGACGTTCAGGTAGAAGGGCACCACCCCGCGCGGGTCGGTCGGGGTGACCGGCACCTTGTCGACGATCTGGAGCGGGGTGCCGGTGCGGGTGGTGGCGGTGCCGAGGACCTCCTTGATCGCGCTCGTGGCGGAGGGGCCGGAGGCGCTCGCCACGGTGAGGAGCAGGCCGTTGTCGGGTCCGGTGCTGAGTACGGCGTACACCGCTCGGCTGAGCAGTGCGTGCTCGGCGGCGGCCGGGTCGTCGTACCCGATGGGTTTGAGGATGGTGGTCTGGGCGCGCACGGCGTCGAGCGTCGCCTGGGCGCGTTGGTCGCCGGAGACGACGCCGATCGGCACGTCGCGCGGTGTGGGCTGGTGCAACGCGCCGACGTAGGCCGCGATGAACGCCGTGGCCAGTACGAGGGTGCCGAGGAGCAGTCCGATGCTGCGGGGCGCCCAGTCGCGAGTTGTGCCGCGCGATTCCTTGTCCACGTTGTTAGCCTATGGTCTGTTTTGTGGACCGCACTGTGGAACCAACTCGTCGCCCCGGCGGCCCGGTGGCGACCGCCGCTGGCCGTGCGGCAGGCGTCGCGGGCGGTGTCAGGCGTCGCGGGTGGCGTCAGGGGGCGCGGGTGGCGTCAGGCGTCGCAGGTCGCGTCAGGGGTTGACGACGGCGAAGGCGCGGACCGGAAAGGTGCCCATGCCGGCCACCATCGGCGGGGCAGCGGTGAACCGGAACCCGCTCGGCGGCAACGCGTCCAGGCCGGTCAGGTGCTCCACGATCGGGATGCCGGCGGCGAGCAGCGTGCTGTGCGCGGGGCGTACGCCGGCGGCCGTCGGGCTCATGTCGTCGATGTTGATCGAGTCGATGCCGACCAGGGCCGCCCCCGCCTCGACAAGCGCCTGGGCGGCGTCGCCGGTCAGGTACGGCGCTTCCGGAGCGGCGTACCGGTCGGTGCCGAAGTGCGCGTCCCACCCGGTGTGCAGCAACACCGCCCGGCCGCTCACCTCGTACGGGGCCAGCATCAGCCGGTCCACCGCGCGGATGCCGGCCGGCACCCGGACCACCACCCCCGGCAGGTCGGCGAGACGGTCCAGCGACACAGCGGTCAGGTCGTCCCTGCCGGCCCAGCGGTGGGCGGGCGTGTCCAGGTACGTGCCGGTGTTGGCGATCATCTCGATGCGGGCCACGTGGAACTCGGTGTCCGGGGCGTACCGCTCGCGGGATGCCGCGAAGGTCAGCCAGTCGGTGATCCGGGGGCCCGGCCAGCCCGGCAGGGTGGTCATCCCGTCGCGGATCACGTGGCTCAGCTCGACCAGCCGGCGTTCGGCGCCGGATCCGTCGACCGCGACACCCCGGCCGCCCTTGTGCGACTCCTCGACGATCGTCTTGGCGCTGATCCGGACGTCGGCGACCATCAGCAGCCCGAGGTGCCGGACGAACAACGCCGCGAGGTCGTCGTCGGTGATCTCCCGGCCGGGAATGTCCAGCCGGAACCCCTCGGTACGCAGCCCGCCGCCGTTGGCGAAGCTCACCTCCGCGTCGAACTGTGCCCGCCACTGCTCACTCATGCCGAAACCCGACCACGCCATCCGGCGACCGTCAAGATCCGCGAGACACAAGGCAGGCCGCCGGGTGTCGGGCCCGCGGGATCCGCGGGCCGGTCCGGCCGGTCCGTGAAGACGGCCGGTCCGGCCGGGGCCGTGAAGATCCGCTCAATTGCAGGGAAAGTGCTGCCTCGGCGTGCTGTGACGCCGCAAGTTCCCCGAAGTTGAGCGGATCTTGTCGCGAAGAAGGCCGACTCGGACCCAAGATCGCGCAATATCCAGGATCTAGTGGGCTCGGCGCGTCGCTGATGCCACTACATCCTGGTTCGAGCACGATCTTGGCGCGGGGCGCGGGGCGCGGGGCGCGGGGCGCGGGGCGCGGGGCGCGGGGCGCGGGGCGCGGGGCGACGCGCCGTAGTGGCGTCGGACCTCGGCGGAAGGGGGTGGCTGTCGGTCGACGGAGCTAGGCTTGTTGTCGCGCCCCCCCGTCCGGCTGGACGAGGGGCCGCCGTCGTGTGCGTCGACTCCCCGGGAAGGATTTCCCTTGCTCACCGGTCTGTTCACCGCCGCCCTGGCCGACCCCGGGCTGGCCCGGGCGCGTGACCTGGCGCGCTCCGGTGCCGCCCAGGTCGACGGCCTCGACATCACCGCTCCAGCGGCACTGCGCCCGTTCGCCGTCGCGGCGGTCGCCGCGGA
>NZ_JBEZEH010000097.1:0-24818 GCF_040648775.1 Micromonospora sp. NPDC049089 | reverse complement strand
CCTGTGGGTTGTGGTGGGGGCCCGCCCGGCCCCCCCCCCCGCCCGCCACACCGTCAGGCGCGAGTGTCGACCTTTCACTCAGTGAAAGCTCTGGTTCCTGAGAGGAGACGCCGCGCGGGACGATCCGGATCCATCGACGTCCGTCTGCGTGGAGGTCCGGTCGCATGGTGTTCGCGCGTAACCAGTGGTATGTGGCGGCCTACGGCAGTGAGGTGGGGCGGAACCTGCTCGCCCGCACGGTGCTCGGTGAGCCGATGGTGCTGTACCGCACCGGTGCCGGGAAGGCGGTGGCGCTCGCCGACCGGTGCGTGCACCGGCGCTTCCCACTGTCGGAGAGCCGGCTCGACGGCGACACCATCGTCTGCGGTTATCACGGCTTCACCTACGACCCGACCGGCGCGTGTGTCTTCGTACCCGGTCAACAGCGCATCCCGCGAACCGCGCGGGTGGTCTCGTTCCCAGTGGTGGAACAGGACTCCTTCATCTGGGTCTGGATCGGCGACCTGGACCGGGCCGACCCGGCCGCGATTCCCCGCGCGCCGTGGCTCGCCGACCCGCGCTACGCGGTGGTGCGGGGCATGGCGCCACTGAACGCGCGGTACGGCCTGCTGGTGGACAACCTCCTGGACCTGTCCCACGAGACCTACCTGCATGGCGGTTACATCGGCACTCCGGAGGTGGCGAACACCCCGATCACCACCGAGGTGGACGAGGACCGGGGGATCGTCTACGTCAGCCGGCACATGGACGACGCCGAGTGCCCGCCGTTCTACGCGCGCTCGACCGGGATCCAGGGCCGGATCACGCGTTGGCAGGACATCGAGTACCACCCGCCCTGCCTCTACCTCCTGCACAGCCGGATCGCGCCGCAGGGTGTCTATCCGCCCGCCGAGGGTGAGGACCGCGAGGCGTTCCACGCCGAGATCGTGTACGCCATCACCCCGTCGACCGAGCACACCACTTACGACTTCTGGGCCGTGGCGCGCGACTTCGCGATCGACGACGAGTCGGTCAGCGAGTACCTGCACCACAGCAACCACACGGTGGTCATGCAGGACGTGACAGCGCTCAACATCCTGGAGCAGGTGATCGCGACCGAGCCGGACCGGTATCAGGAGCTGAGCATCAACATCGACACCGGCGGCCTGGCCGCCCGGCGGCTGCTGGCCCGCATGGTCGGGTCGGGGACGGTGGGAGCGGCGCGGTGAGTTCCCGAGCAGGCACCCACAGCGGGGACCGGGTCTACCGGATCCACTGGGTGCCGGGCACCGACACGCTGCGCGGGATCTGTCACTGTGGGGCCGAGCGCCTCGCCGAGGAGCCGGTCGAGTTGTGGGAGTGGCTGCTCGCCCACCCGCAGGGCCACCAGGGCGTCGCCATGCCGGTGCCCGGGCGGCCGAGACGGCTGGCGATGCGCGAGTGACAGGGGACGTTCTGACCAGTGCGGAGCTGGTGGTTGCCGGCCGGGAAGAGGTGGCCGCCGAGGTCGTGGCCATCTGTCTGCGCCGCGCGGACGGCGGTGACCTGCCCGGGTGGACGCCGGGCGCGCACATCGACCTGGAGTTGAGCGCCGGGCTGGCCCGCCAGTACTCCCTCTGCGGCGACCCGGCGAACCGCTCCGTGCTGCGGATCGCGGTGCGGCGCGAACCCAACGGACGTGGCGGCTCCCGACTGGTGCACGAGCGGCTCACCGTCGGCGCGACCGTCCGGGTGAGCGGACCGCGCAACACCTTCCCGTTGGTCGCGGCGCGGCGCTACCTCTTCGTCGCCGGTGGCATCGGTATCACCCCCATCGCACCGATGGTCGCCGCCGCCGACGCCGCGGGCGCCGACTGGCGGCTGGTGTACGGGGGCCGCAGCCGTGCCAGCATGGCCTTCGCCACCACCCTGCGGGAGAGGTACGGCGACCGGGTCAGCCTGCACCCGCAGGACGAGACCGGGTTGCTCGACCTGGTCGAGTTGCTGGGCCGCCCCGGCACCGGCCTCGTCTACTGCTGCGGCCCCGAAGCGCTGATCAGCGCGGTGGAGGAGCACTGCCGGGGCTGGCCACCCGGCTGCCTGCACGTCGAGCGTTTCACCGCCCTGGGCGGCACCGGGGCGCCGGAGACGACGATCGAGGTCGAACTCGCGCTCTCCGGACGGACGGTGATCGTCCCGCCGGGCACGCCGATCCTGCAGGCGGTGGAGGAAGCCGGCGTGCCGGTCCTCTCGTCCTGCCGGGAGGGCACCTGCGGCACCTGCGAGACCCCGGTGCTCGACGGCGTGCCGGAGCATTGCGACAGCCTGCTCACCGAGCAGGAGCGGGCCGCCGGGGACACCATGATGATCTGCGTCTCCCGGGCCCGTACGCCCCGACTCGTGCTGGAGCTGTGACCGTCCGGCGCGGGCGGGGATGATGACGGGGTGCGCGCAGAGCCGGGACGTTCGGTGACGAGCAAGGTGCTGGCGCTGCTCGACGCGTTCAGCCCGGCCACCCCGGCGTTGACATTGAGCGAGATGGCCCGCCGCACCGGGCTGCCCCTGCCCACCGTGCACCGGCGGGCCGCGGAACTTCTCGCGTGGGGGGCGCTGGAACGTGGCGACGACGGGCGGTACCGGATCGGTCTGCGGCTGTGGGAGGTGGGCTCGCTCGCCCCGAGGGGCCTGGGGTTGCGGGAGCTGGCCCTACCGGTCATGGAGGACCTGTACGAGGTGACCCACGAGAACGTCCAACTCGCCGTCCGGCAGGACCTCGAACTCGTCTTCATCGAACGGATCGCCGGGCGCCACGCGGTGCCCGTGCTCACCCGGGTGGGGGGTCGTTTCGCGCTGCACGCGACCGGTGTCGGGCTGGTCCTGCTCGCCCACGCGCCCGCCGAGGTTCAGGAGCAGGTGCTGGCCGCGCCGCTGGAGCGGTACACCGACATGACCATCACCAACCCGAGACGGTTGCGTAGCTGCCTCGCGGAGGTGCGCCGGATCGGGTACGCGGTCAGCGACCGCCAGGTCACGATGGACGCCCTCTCGGTGGCCGCACCGATCCGCGTACCGGAGGGTGTGGTGGCGGCGATCTCGCTGGTGGTCGCCCACGACCGGGCGGACCCGGTGGCGTTGGCCCCGCTGGTCCAGGCCGCCGGCCGGGTGGTCTCCCGGGCGCTGAGCAACTCCGTCTGATGTAGACATACTGCAAATCGTTGACGCCCGATCAAAATCTGCATTACGTTGCCCGTGCGCGTGTCACTCCCCACCCTCGTGCGCGGATCGGCATCGACGAAAGCGAGCACCCATGTCACTGGACAGCAAGGTTGCCATCGTCACCGGAGCCGGGCGGGGCCTCGGCCTGGCCTACGCCCAGGAGTTGGCGCGGCGGGGCGCCTCGATAGTGGTCAACGACGTCGACGCCGGAGCTGCCGCCGACGCGGTGGCGGCGATCCAGTCATCCGGCGGTCGGGCCGTCGCGGTGGTGGCACCTGTCGGCCCGACCGAGACCGCCAAGGAACTCGTCAGCACGGCGGTCGAGCACTTCGGACGGCTGGACATCCTCGTCACCAACGCCGGCGTCCTACGCGACACGGTGCTGTGGAAGATGAGCGACGACGACTTCGACACCGTCATCAACGTGCACCTGCGCGGCACGTTCACCACAGTGCGCGAGGCGGTGCAGCACATGCGGCAGGCCGGCGAGGGCGGCCGGATCATCTGCGTCGGGTCACCCACCGGGCAGCGGGGTACCTTCGGTCAGACCAACTACGCGGCCGCCAAGGCGGGCATCGTCGGCATGGTCCGTACCTGGGCGCTCGAGCTCAAGCGGGCCGGCATCACCGCCAACACCGTTGTTCCGGTCGCCGCGACCGCGATGACCGCCACCGTCCCCTACTTCGCCGCTGCGGTACGGGCCGAGGCGAACGGCGAGCCGATGCCCGCGTTCTTCCGACACGGTCTGGGGTTCGGCACGGCGGACGATGCGGCCGGGCTCGTCGCGTTCCTCGGCTCCGACGCGGCGGCCTCGGTGACCGGGCAGGTGATCGGTGTGGGAGGGGACCGCCTCCAGATCTGGACCCATCCGGAGGCGGCGCTGACCGCCCACCGCGAGGGCGGCTGGACGTACGAGGCGCTCGTGGACGCCTGGCCGACGACGTTCGTCGGCGCCGAGCAGAGCGTCGGCGAACGCTTCCCGGACCTCCCCGAGGAGTTCGAGCCCACGACGTCCTGACCCGCCCCGACGAAGGTTGGCCCCATGTACCAGCCCGCGATCGACCTCGACACCGTCACAGCGATCGATATGCACGTGCACATCGAGGTCGACGACCACGGTCACACCTCACTGCCCGAACCGCTCGTGGCGGCGGCGTCGGCGTACTTCAAGACGGACGGCCCACGGCCGGCGGTCGGCGCGGTGGCCCAGTACTACCGCGAGCGGAGCATGGCGGCCGTCGTCTTCACAGTGGACGCGCGTACCCAACTGAAGCACCAGCCACTGTCGAGCGCCGACATCGCCCGTGCGGCGGCAGAGCACGCCGACGTGCTGATCCCGTTCGGGTCGGTCGACCCGCGCACAGGCGAGGCCGCCCTCGACCTCGCCGCTCGACTGATCGAGGAGGAAGGCGTACGAGGCTTCAAGTTCCACCCCACAGTGCAGGGCTTCGACCCCAGCCACGACGAGTACGCGCCGATGTGGGGCCTGCTTGAGCGGGCCGGCGTCCCGGCACTCTTCCACACCGGGCAGACCGGCATCGGCGCCGGCACCCCGGGCGGTTACGGCCTGCGCCTCGGCCTGTCGAATCCGATCCTGCTCGACCCGATTGCGGCCGACTTCCCCGACCTTCAGATCATCATGGCCCACCCGTCGGTGCCTTGGCAGGACGAGGCGTTGTCGGTGGCCACGCACAAGCACAACACCTGGATCGACCTGTCCGGCTGGAGCCCGAAGTACTTCCCGGCCGAGTTGGTGCGCTACGCCAACTCGGTGCTGAAGCGACGGGTGCTCTTCGGCACCGACTACCCCCTGCTCACCCCCGACCGGTGGCTGCGCGACGTGCAAGCGACCGATCTCAAGCCGGACGTGCTCCCGGGCATCCTCAAGGACAACGCGGCCCGCCTGCTGGGCCTTGCCCGGTGACGACGAGAGGAAGCGCCATGACGACGACCATCACCTACGAGCGGCTGGGCGACCTCGCCGGCACCGATCTCGGCCACACCGGGTACCGCACTGTCACCCAGGACCAGGTCGACCTGTTCGCGGACGCGACGGACGACCACCAGTGGATCCACGTCGACCCCGAACGGGCGAGGACCGGGCCGTTCGGCGCGCCGATCGCGCACGGCTTCCTCACCCTCTCCCTGGCCGTTCCGTTCTGGACCGAACTGCTTGAGGTCAAGGGCGTGACCACGAAGGTCAACTACGGCCTCGACAAGGTGCGCTTCCCCGCGCCGGTCGTGGTCGGGGCGCGGGTACGCATGCGGGCCACAGTCGCCGAGGTCGTCGAGGTGCGCGGCGGCTACCAGATCGCGGTCGACCAGACGATCGAGATCGAGGGCGGCGCCAAGCCGGCGGTCGTCGCGCGAGGGCTGTACCGCTTCTACGCCTGAGGCCCGGGGGCATCCGACGAGCCGGGCGAGCACACCACCTCCACCCCCGGGAGCATGATGATGCAGCAGCACGGAATTGGCGCCTGGGTGGCCAAGCGCCGGCTGAAGTCCCCGGACCAGGTCGCGATCATCCACGGCGACCGGCCGCCCATGACGTACGGACAGTTCGCCGACGCCGCGGACCGGATCGCTGCGGTGCTGCGGGAGCGAGGCGTCGGCAGGGGTGACTGCGTCGCCTACCTGGGCGAGAACAGCCCCGAGCTCCTCCTGGTGATGTTCGGGGCGGCGCAGGTCGGGGCCGTCTTCGTGCCGATCAACACCCGGCTCGCCGCACCCGAGATCGTGGCCGTCCTCGCCGACTGCGGCGCGCGGGTGCTGATCCACGACCCGGACTTCGCGGCGCTGGTGGCCTCCGCCGCGCCGACCGCCCGAACCCCGTACGTCATCGTCAACGGTGAGGGCACCGCGGACCGGCACGGGCTTGCCCGCCTGGCGCGGGCCGCCGTCTCCCCGTTCACCGGCCGCGTCGACACCGCCCACGAGGACCCGGCGGCGATCGTCTACACCTCGGGCACGACCGGCCGGGCCAAGGGTGCCGTGCTGACCCACGGCAACCTCACCTGGGTGGCGCTCAACTGTGTGGTCGACTACGACGTCGTCTCCACTGACGTCGCGCTCATGATCTCGCCGCTGTTCCATGTCGCGTCGCTCGGGATGGGTGCCCTGCCCGTCATCCTCAAGGGCGCCACGATGGTGATCGAGAAGGGCTTCGAGCCGGGCCGCGCGCTCGCGCAGATCGAGCGGCACGGGGTGACCATGCTCAGCGGCGTGCCGACCACGTACCAGCTCATGGCCGACCATCCCGCCTGGGCGTCGACCGACCTGTCCACGCTGACGAAGCTCACCTGCGGAGGTTCGGCGGTGCCGGCCCGCATCCTCAACGCGTACGAGGCGCGGGGCCTGTCGTTCTCGCAGGGTTACGGCATGACCGAGGCCGCGCCGGGCGCGACCGCGTTGCCGCCGACGATGACCCGCGTCAAGCAGGGCAGTGTCGGTCTGCCGCACTTCTTCACCGATGTGCGGATCACCGATGCGGCCGGGGCGGTGGTGCCCACCGGCGCTGTCGGTGAGATCGAGGTGGCCGGGCCCAACGTCTTCCCCGGCTATCACGGCCTTGCGGAGGCGACCGCCGAGGCGTTCACGGCCGACGGGTGGTTCCGCTCCGGCGACCTCGGACACCTGGACGCCGACGGCTACCTCTACATCTCCGGCCGACTCAAGGACATGATCATCTCGGGGGGCGAGAACATCTACCCGCTCGAACTCGAGCAGCTGCTCACCGAGGTCGACGGGGTGACCTCGGCGGCGGTCATCGGCGTGCCGGACGAGCGTTGGGGTGAGGTGCCCTGGGCGATCGTGACCGTACGGGAGGGGGCATCGGTGGACACCGCCACCGTCCGGGCGTGCCTGGACGGCAGGATCGCCCGCTACAAGCTCCCGAAGAACGTGGTCATCGTGGATGAGCTGCCGCGGACGGCGTCGGGGAAGGTGCGGAAGGCCGATCTGAGGACCCGATTCGGCTCCTAGCAGCGGGTCGGGCCGCGACGAGTTCGGCGAACTCCGCCGCTGACGCCTCGGCCAGCTTCTCGTGCGTCCGACGGTAGGTTTCCACCGATCTCGTGGCGGGCCATTCGTCGTCCATGAACTCGGCCGGCAGCCTCGGGTCGGTGCGCAGCAGCGCGAGCCAGTCCGCCACCAGCATCGTCCGTACGGTGAGCGCGCTCGGTGCCATCGCCGTCGCGGAGGGGTCGTCCCACACGTCGATGAAGGCCAGGTGGGCGCGCCGGATCGCCTCGATGTCCCACGCGGCGCGTACGCTCTCGCCGATCGGGAACCCGGCGAGTTCGCGGGCGTGAAAGGCGACCACGGTGTTGGGCGCGAGGTCCTGCCGCAGCGGCTCCAACGAGCCGGCGAGGTCTACCTCACCGGGCGCGAGCCAGAGCCCGTCGCGGATCGGCGCGAAGCCCTCCCAGATGAGGGTTGAGCGCAGTCGGTGCCGCAGCATCCGCTGGCCCTCCGGGATCGAGAAGGTGACAAGGGTCCACCCGTTGCCCTGTGGGTCGAACGGCCGCGGCCCGCGAACGCGGTACGTCGCCTCGCGCAACACCGCGACCCCGTGCTCGGTCAGCGAGAACAGCGTCTCCCGGCCGCTCCTGCTGCGGGCGAGGATGCCGCTGTGCACGAGTCGGTCCAGGGTCGCGCGGGTGGCCGGCGCGGCGACGTCGGCGCCCTCCAGCACGTTGATCAGGACGCTCGCCCGGATCGGTCCCGTGTCACCGTCGACGACGTGCTCCCCGAAGAACGCGAGCAACAACTGCTTCGGCTGACGACTACCCACAGCCCTTCCCTTCGGCGAACTCGTTGGTTGGCCGCCGATCACCGCGCGGATCGCGGGGCCACGGCCTGCCCGCGCTTGGCCCGCTGGATCTGGTCGTAGACGTGCGTCCGCAGTTCCGTGAAACGGGGCAGAGCGCGGGTCGTGATCTGATCGCGCTCCGGCGGCAGGTCGATCGCGAGGTCCTCCTGGACCCAGGTCGGCGACGTGGACAATACTAGAACCCGCTGACCGAGATAGACCGACTCGTCGATGTCGTGGGTGACGAAGACAACCGAGATGGTCCGGCTGGCGTGCAGCTCGCGGACCAGGTCCTCCAGGTCGGCCCGGGTCTGCGCGTCCACGGCGGCGAACGGTTCGTCCATGATCAGGACGTCGGGTTGATAGGCGATGGCCCGCGCGATCGCCACGCGCTGTTGCATCCCCCCGGAGAGCTGCCACGGGTGGCTCAGCGCGGCGTGCCCGAGACCCACCGCCTCAAGAGCGTCGACAACCAGTTTGTTTCGGGCATCGCGGTTGAGCCTCTTGTGCCGCAGTGGAAGCTCGACGTTTCCGCGCACCGTCAGCCAGGGGTAGAGGCTCCGACCGTACTCCTGGAACACGACTGCCATGGCCGGGCTGGGCCCGGTCACCGCAGAGCCGTCCATCTCGACCAGGCCGCTGGTGGGCCGCAGCAGGCCGGCGAGGCATTTCAGCAGGGTGGTCTTGCCGCAACCGGACGGCCCGACGATGCAGACGAGCTCACCGGCGTCCATCGTGAAGCTGATGTCCCCGATCGCCTCGACGTTGCCCGTGGTGGACTCGTAGACCTTCCGCAGGTGCTCCACCAGCAGCAGATTGCTCCGATCAGGCACGGTTGACCTCCCTGACTCCGTGGTACCAGCGCAGAACGCGCTGTTCGACGAGACCGAAAGCTACGGCGAGGAGAACGCCGACGAGACCGAGGAGGAGGATGCCGCTCCACATCTCGGCGATCAGGTAGTTGCGCTGGAAGTAGGCGATCCGGTAGCCGAGGCCGGAGGAGGAGGCGAACATCTCGGAGATGACCATCAGGATCAGCGCGACCGAGAGGGCCTGACGAACCCCGGCCATGATCCGTGGGCTGGCAGCTGGGAGTACGAGGAACCAGAGCCGCTCCCACCAGGAGACCTGGAACGACTCCGCAGTCTCCTTCATGACGCTGTCGGTTCCCCGGACACCCTCGATCGTGTTCAACAGGATCGGCCAGACCGCGCCGGAGACGATCACGACCACCTTCATGGTGTCGGTGATTCCGAGCAGGAGCATCACCACCGGAATCAGCACCGGCGGCGGGATGGCCCGGAGGAACTCCAACAGCGGTTCGAGGAGTTCCCGCAGCCAGGGGGTCAGTCCGATGACGGTGCCGGCGCCGGTGCCGAGCACTATCGACGCGGCGACACCGAGGCCGAGGCGGGCGAGGCTCGGCAGCACGTCCTCGACGAAGGCCGGACCGACCCAGGTCTCCCGAAAGGCTCTGGCGATCGTCAACGGGTCGGGGAAGAACCGGTTCGTCGCCCTCGTCGCCGCCAGGCCCCAGACCACCAGCAGCATCGTCGGCAGGCCCAGTGGGTAGAGGATGCTCGCCGCGATCCGGGTTCCGACCGTCCGGCGGCGTGCCGTGGTGGCGATCCGCCCGGGGTACGTGGTCACAGCGCCTCCTCTCCTCGTACGGACTGGTGCCAGGACAGCACCCGACGCTCGATGAACCGGAAGACGATGTTCACCATGAGCCCGAGCAGGCCGGTGACCACGACCAGCGCGTACAGGCCGGCGGCGTCTCCGGCGGACCGGGACAGCTCGATCATGCGCCCGAGACCGGGGTTGCCGATCACCATCTCCGCGGTGATGGCGAGGATGAGCGCGACCGCCGCCGCGAGCCGCAGGCCGGTCATGAGGTACGGCAGGGTGGTCGGCAGGACGAGGTGCGACAGCTGTTCGCGCCGACTCAGACCGAAACTGCGGGCGGTGTCGCGAGCCACCGAGTCGACGTCGGCGACGCCGTAGATGACCTGCACGAACACCTGCCAGAACGACGCGTAGATGATGATGACGAGGGCGGCCTGCCGCTGGATGCCGAACATCAGCACGGCGAGCGGGATGAGGGCGACCGACGGGATCGGGCGGAGGAACTCGACAACCGTGTGGGTCGCGCGCCGCAGGAAGGGCACCAACCCGACGACCGTGCCGAGGACGACGGCGGCGACCGTCGCCACCGTCAGACCGATCGCCCAGGACGTCATGGTGCTGCCCAGCCGCCGCCAGAACGCGAGGTCGACGAGCTGCTCGACAAGCCGCGCCAACACGTCGGTCACGTACGGCAGGTAGAGCGGGTTGATCAGGCCCAGCGTCGGGATCAGCTGCCAGACGACGAGGAACGCGGTCAGGCCGACGACGCCCAGCATCGCTTTGCGTAACGCGCGTAGGCGTCGGGTGGGAAACACGCGCATGTCACTCCCGTCGTCAGGCGGGCGACGAGGCCCTCCCCGCTCCGGGGCCAGGGAGGGCAGGATCGCGCCGGCTACTGCTGCTGGATGAGACGGTCGAGGTTGGGTTGCCTGTCGAGCACCTTGTACTTCTGCGCGAGCTCGGCGAGCGTCTGGAGGCTCGACCGGTCGACCTCCCAACCGAAGGCCGGCAGCCGCACCGACTCGGCCACCGGTGGGGGCAGCTGGAGGTTGTCCTTGATGGCCTGTCGAAGCGCCGCCTCGTTGGCGGGGGTCTTGGCCCACTCCAACGTCTTCTTCATCGCCGCCGTGAAGTCCTCGACCAGCTTGGCGTCCTTCTCCGTGCGTTCCCTGGTGGTGATGGTGGTGAGCGTGGTCAGGCCGGGCACCACCGCCTGGTAGGGGGCGACGATGAAGGTGTCGCCGCGGGTCTTCAACTGGGTGACGAAGGGCTCCGGCACCCAGGCGGCGTCGATGTTGCCGGATTCGAGTTGGGCCGGGGCGTCCGGAAAGGCGACCTCGACGAACTTGATCCTCGACGGGTCGCCACCGTCCTTCTCGACCGCCGCCATGATCGTCACGTCGCCGGCGGCGCCCAGGCTGTTGACCGAGACCCGCTTGCCCGCGAGGTCGGCCGGCCGCTTGATGCCTGACTTCGCCGAGGCCACCACGGCGTTGATGTCGTCGCCGTCGGCGTACGAGGAGGCGTAGTTGCCGATGATGACGACGCCGAGATCCCGCAGGTCGGCCCGGAACGGCCCGAAGGGCTGGCCGATGGCGAAGTCGATGTCGCCGTTCAGGAGCGCGGGAATGGCCTGCGCGCCGCCCTGGGCGGGCAGCACCTCGACCTGGAGGCCGCGCTCGGCGAAGACGCCGGCCTTGATGCCGCCCCACAGCGCGGCGGTCTCGGTGATGGGCAGCGCCGCGACCCGGACCTTGCGCAGGTCGCCCGAGGTCTGTTCGGACGGGTTGGACGCGTCAGAGTCGGTACATCCGGTGAGGGCGATCGCGGTGACGGCGATCAGCCCGAGAGCCATGACCTTCTTCATGGACGAGGCCCTTCCTGGGCGGGGGTGGTGGGTGCCTCGGATTTTCAGGTGACCAACGGTGGCGCGGGGGCGCACTTCGCTGTGGTGGCCATGGTCAGTCACCCCGGCATTGAAAGTCAATAATTTCTGACGCCCGTCAGAAATAAGTTGAACAACGCTCTGCTGTGGTGCCGTCTCGCACGCTCGCGTTCAGACCTCGGGCAGGCCCACGTAGTTCTCGGACAGGCTCGCGGCGTACGCCTCAGAGGTGGCGACGTACCTCAGCGTGGCGGTCTGGAGCTTCGTCTCGTACGGGTCGTCGCGCTCGAGCCGGTGCAGCATCGAGGTCATCCACCAGGAGAAGTGCTGGGCTCGCCAGACCCGGCGTAACGCCGTGGCCGAGTAGGCCTCCAGCAGATCGGTGCTGCCCCGGTCGTACCAGGCGGCGAAGGCGTCCCCCAGCAGCGCGACGTCAGCGAGGGCGAGATTCATGCCCTTCGCGCCGGTCGGTGGGACGATGTGCACGGCGTCCCCGGCCAGGAACAGCCGCTCCCACTGCATCGGCTCGACAACGAAACTGCGCATCGGGGTGATGGACTTCTCCAGGATCGGTCCCTCGTTGAGCGACCATCCCGGCACCGTCTCCAACCGTGCCCGCAGCTCCGTCCAGATCCGCTCGTCCGGCCACGCGGCGATGTCCTCGTCGGGCGCGACCTGTAGGTACAGCCGAGAGATCTCGGGGGAGCGCATGCTGTAGAGGGCGAAGCCACGCTCGTGGTTGGCGTAGATGAGTTCGTCCACCGCCGGCGGTGCAGCGGCGAGGACGCCCAACCAGGCAAACGGGTACACCCGCTCGTAGGTGGTCAGCACCCCGTCGGGCACCGCGCCGCGGCTCACTCCGTGGAACCCGTCGCAGCCCGCCACGAAGTCGCAGCGCAGCTCCTGGACCTGCCCGTCGCGTCGAAAGTGGACGACCGGGGAGTCCGAGTCCAGCCGGTTCAGGCGTACCGCCTCGGTCTCGAAGAGGATCGAGCCACCGGCCGCGAGCCGGGCGGCGATCAGGTCCTTGACTACCTCCTGTTGCCCGTAGACGGTGATCGCCCGCCCGGTCAGGTCGGCCATCGGCACCCGGTGCGACTCCCCGGCGAAGCGCAGCTCGATGCCCTCGTGGCGCAGTCCCTCCCGTCGCAGCCGCTCGCCGACGCCGTTGCGGCAGAGCAGGTCGACCGAGCCCTGTTCGAGGACGCCCGCCCGGAGCCGGTGCTCGACGTGGTCGCGGCTGCGGCTCTCCAGCACCACGGATTCGATCCCGCGCAGGTGCAACAGGTGCGACAGCATGAGCCCCGCCGGCCCGGCGCCGACGATGCCGACCTGGGTACGCATTCCCGGCATGCCCGATCCTCCCGGTGTCAGAACGGGTACCGCGTGATGGCGCCGCGCACGGTGAGCCACTGGGTCTCGGTGAACGCTTCGACGTTCGCCGCCGGCCCGCCGAACCGGGAGCCGGTACCGGACGCTCCCACCCCACCGAACGGCGCCACCGCCTCGTCGTTCACCGTCTGATCGTTGATGTGCACGATTCCGCTGGGGATCCGGTCGGCAAGGGCCATCGCCCTCATCACGTCACGGCTCAGGATGCCCAGCGACAGGCCGTACTCGGTCTGGCGGGCCAACTCGACAGCCTCGTCCTGGTCGGCAAACGTGATCACCGGGGCGACCGGGCCGAAGACCTCCTGGGCGTACGCCGGGGTCGCGGGGGTGACGTCGGTGAGCACCGTCGGCCGGTAGAACAGTCCCTCGTACGTGCCCCCGGCGGCCAGCCGGGCACCCGCGTCGACGCTCGCGGTGACCAATGCGTGGATCTTGTCGCGCTGGTGCTCGTCGATGATCGGCCCGAGCGCCACCTGCTCCTTCGCCGGGTCGCCGACCGGCAGGTGGTTCGCCTTCTCCGCCAGCCGCTCGACGTAGCGCTCCGACAGACTTTCGTGGACCAGGTGCCGGCCGGTGGTCATGCAGATCTGACCCTGGTGCAGGAACGACCCCCACGCGCCGGCCGAGACAGCGAGGTCCAGGTCGGCGTCGTCGAGCACGATCAGCGCCGAGTTGCCACCGAGTTCGAGGTGCGAACGTTTGAGGTGGCGTGCCGCCGCCTCACCGACCTTGCGGCCGGCAGCGGTCGAGCCGGTGAAGCTGATCACCCGTACGTTCGGGTCGGCCACCAGCGCCTCGCCGGCCTCCACCCCGCCGGGAAGGACGTGCAGCAACCCTTCGGGCAGGCCGGCCTCCTCGAAGACCCGGGCGATCGCGACGCCACCGCAGACCGCGGTGCGCGGGTCGGGCTTGAGCACCACCGCGTTGCCCAGTGCCAGGGCCGGGGCCACCGAACGGGTGGCCAGGATGAGCGGGAAGTTGAACGGCGCGATGACCCCGACGACGCCGACGGGCAACCGGCGGGCCAGGCTGAGCCGCGGTTGCGCGCTCGGGATGATCTCGCCCAGCGGGTGCGAGGCCAGCGCCGACGCCTCGTAGCACTCCTGCGCGGCGGCGGCGATCTCGACGCTGGCCTTGGGTGGGATGGACCCGGACTCTCGCACGATCCAGTCGCCGATCTCGGCGGCGTGCCGCTCGAACAGTTGCCCGGCCCGGCGCAGTACCGCGGCCCGCACGGCGTAGCCGGTGGCGGCCCAGGCGCGTTGGGCGGTGGCGGCGCGGGCGCAGGCGCGCGTCACGTCCTCGGCGTTCGCCACGCCGACCTGGCCGATTTCCTCTCCGGTGGCGGGGGATCGCACGGGCGCCGTGCCGCCGGCGGGTTTCACCCAGCCGTCGCTGTGCAGGGTGCCCTGCCAGGTCGTGGCGTCCAGCAGTGTCATGGCGGTCCTCCCCGGAGGTGTTCGCGTACCGAACGGCCGTTCTCTGCTTGAACGTTGGCACGTGGCCCGGCTCGCGTCAACGCATCGGCCACCGTGACTGTCGAGCACAGTGGACGACTCCGGGCGGGCCCGGCCGACCTGTCGTTGACGGATGTCGTCCTCCGTCGTACGTTCGATATGAGTACGGCAGTCCGCATGGCGAACAGCTGGCGGCAGCGCGGATTTCGCAGGATGCGGGGAGGCCCATGGCGAAGCTCGTCTCGCTTGCCGACGGCGTGGCGCACCTAATTCGCGACGGTGACGTGGTGGCCCTGGAAGGGTTCACGCACCTCATCCCGTTCGCCGCGGGTCACGAGATGATCCGCCAGGGACGGCAGGAGCTGACCCTCGTGCGGATGACCCCCGACGTCATCTACGACCAGCTCATCGGCGCGGGTTGCGCCAGCCGCCTGGTCTTCTCCTGGGGCGGCAACCCGGGCGTCGGGTCGCTGCACCGCTTCCGGGACGCCGTGCAGCACGCCTGGCCGCGTCCGCTCGAACTGGAGGAGCACAGTCACGCGGGCATGGCGAACCGGTACGTCGCCGGGGCGTCCGGGCTGCCGTTCGCCGTCCTGCGCGGCTACACCGGCACCGACCTGCCCGGGCACACAACGAACATCCGGCCCATCACCTGCCCCTTCACCGGCGAGACGCTCACCGCCGTCCCCGCCCTGCGTCCCGACGTGACTGTGGTGCACGCCCAGCGCGCCGACCGTGACGGCAACGTGCAGATGTGGGGCATCACCGGGGTGCAGAAGGAAGCGGTGCTCGCCGCCCACCGGTCACTGGTCACCGTCGAGGAGATCGTGGACGAGTTGGAACCCGTACCGGGGCAGGTGGTCCTGCCTGGTTGGGCGGTCACCGCGGTGGCCGAGGTGCCCGGCGGCGCGCACCCCTCCTACGCCCACGGCTACTCGGTACGGGACAACGACTTCTACCGGGACTGGGACGCCGTCAGCCGGCACCGCGACACCTTCCGCGCCTGGCTGGACGAGCACGTGCACACGGCCGGGGCGGCGGCATGAGTCAGCGCGGCGAGCGAGGGGAACGCGATGGCTGACTGGACCGCCGACGAGATGATGACCGTCGCCGCCGCCCGCCAACTGCGCGACGGCACCGCCTGCTTCGTGGGGATCGGGTTGCCCAGCACCGCGGCCAATCTCGCCCGGGTGACCCACGCCCCGAACCTGGTGCTCATCTACGAATCGGGGTGCCTCGGCGCGAAGCCGGACCGGCTCCCGCTCTCCATCGGGGACGCGGTCCTCGCCGAATCGGCTGATGCTGTGGTGTCGGTGCCCGAGGTGTTCAACTACTGGCTCCAGCCCGGCCGGATCGACGTGGGCTTCCTCGGGGCGGCGCAGCTCGACCGGTACGGCAACATCAACACCACTGTCGTCGGCGGTGACTACGACGCCCCGAAGGTCCGGCTGCCCGGCGCCGGTGGCGCCCCGGAGATCGCCGCCTCCTGCGGGGAGGTCGTGGTGATCGTCCGGCAGACCCTCCGGACGTTCACCGAACGGGTCGACTTCGTCACCTCGGTCGGCTACGGAAGCGGCCCGGGCGACCGGGAGCGACTCGGCCTGCGTGGCGCCGGCCCCCGCGTGGTGATCACCGATCTCGGCGTCCTCGAACCCGACCCGGTGACCTGCGAGCTCACGCTGACCCGCCTGCACCCCGGCGTGACCCGGGAGCAGGCGCGGGCGGCCACCGGCTGGGACCTCGCCGTCGCCGACGGGCTGACCACCGGTGAACCGCCGACGGCGCGGGAACTCGCGGCGCTGCGGGCACTGGAGGCGACGAAGTCCGACGGGAGACGACGATGACCACACAGGACGCCGGGGCAGACAGGGGCCTCGTGCTACCGCGGTACCGGCGCGACGACGTCGACGTCCACCCACCACTGCTCAGCCCCGGCTACGGGTCGACAGTGACGCGGGCGCCGCGACACCCGCTGCTCCACCTGCCGCAGCGGCTGACCGAGGTCACCGGACCGCTACTGGGGGAGGGGCGGCTCGGGGCGCTCGACCACGACCTGACCCGCCAGCACGACGGCGAGCCGCAGGGACAACGGATCATCGTGCACGGGCGTGTCCGCGACGGTGACGGTCGACCCGTGCCCCGCACGCTTGTCGAGATCTGGCAGGCCAACGCCGCCGGCCGGTACCGCGACGCCCGGGACACCTGGCCGGCCCCGCTCGACCCGTACTTCGAGGGGGTGGGCCGGGCGCTCACCGACGACCAGGGGCGGTACCGGTTCATCACAGTGCAGCCCGGTGCCTACCCCTGGCGCAACCACGACAACGCCTGGCGGCCGGCGCACATCCACTTCTCCCTCTTCGGCCGCGCGTTCACCCAGCGGCTGGTCACGCAGATGTACTTCCCGGGCGACCCGCTCTTCTTTCAGGACCCGATCTTCAACTCGGTCCGTGACCCGAAGGCACGGGAGCGGATGATCGCCCGGTACGACCACGCCACCACCGCACCGGAGTGGGCACTGGCGTACGAGTTCGACATCGTGCTGCGCGGCCGGGAGAGCACCCCCTTCGAGGACGAGGACGAGGACGACGATGACTGAGCAGTTGGGCGTGATGCCCGCGCAGACCGTCGGGCCGTACCTGCACATCGGCCTACGCTGGCCCGACGGCCCGTACGTCGTACCCGAGGGCACGCCGGGCGCGTTCTGGATCAGGGGGCGGGTCTTCGACGGCACCGGAACGCCGGTGGTCGACGCGATGGTGGAGAGCTGGCAGGCCGACCCGGACGGCCGGTTCGACCATCCGGACGACCCTCGGGGTGCCCGGCCGCCCGCGCTCGCGGGCTTCCGCGGATTCGGTCGGAGCGAGACCGACGGGCAGGGGTGGTACCGGCTGTTGACCGTCAAGCCGGGTTCGCTGCCCGAGCCGGGCGGCGGTACCGAGGCCCCCCACCTGACCCTGTCGGTCTTCGGGCGTGGGCTGCTGCACCGCCTCGTCACGCGGCTCTATTTCCCCGACGAGCCGGCGGCGAACGCCGCCGACCCCGTGCTGCGCATCGTCGACGCCGACCGCCTCGACACCCTGCTGGCGAGTCCCGCCCCGGACGGGTTCCGGTTCGACATCCACCTGCAGGGCGACCATGAGACCGTCTTCTTCGCCGTCTGACGGCCTGCTCGGCGGCCTCTCCGGCGCCCCGGACGTCGACGCGGAACTCAGCGACCCGTCAGTGCTCCAGGCGATGCTCGACGTGGAGGCCGCACTCGCCCGGGCCGCGGCGGACGCCGGCATCCTGCCCCCGCCGGCGGCCACGGCGATCGTCGAGCAGTGCCGCGCCGAGCGGTACGACTCGGGAGCGCTCGGCCGGGCGGCCGACGCCACGGGCAACCCGGTCGTCCCGCTGGTGGGTGAGCTGACCGCCGCCGTGCCAGAGGACGCCCGAGCCTGGGTGCACTTCGGGGCGACCAGCCAGGACGTCCTGGACACCGCGCTGGTCCTGGTGGCCGTGCGGGCGCTCGGGCCGCTGCTGCGTCACCTCGACGCCGCCGTGGACGCCGCCGCCCAGCTGGCCGATTCGCACCGGGACACGGTGATGGTCGCCCGGACCCTCGGGCAGCAGGCGGCGCCCACCACGTTCGGGCTCAAGGCAGCCGGCTGGTTGACCGGGCTGGTCGAGACCCGGGACCGACTGCGTCAGACCCGCACCGCGCAGCCCGCGCAACTCGGTGGCGCGGTCGGCACCCTGGCCGCGTACGGCCCGGCCGGCGCCGAGGTCGCCGAGCGGTTCGCGGCGCACCTGGGCCTCCCGCCGAGCCCGCTGCCCTGGCACACCCGTCGCCAGCCCTGGCTCGACCTGGCCGCCGCCCTCGGCGGGCTGCTCGTCGCCGCCGGAAAGGTCGCCCTCGACGTCGGGTTGCTCGCCCAGAACGAGGTGGGCGAGGTCGCCGAGGGCGGCGCCGGACGCGGCGGCTCCTCGGCAATGCCGCACAAGCGCAACCCCGTGGACTCGATCCTCATCACCGCCGCGGCGCGACGCGGCCCGGGTCTCGTCGCCACCCTGTTCGCCACGGCGGTGCAGGAGCACGAGCGGGCCGCGGGCGCGTGGCACGCCGAGTGGGAGCCCCTGCTGGAGCTGCTGCACGTGGCCGGCGGCACCGCCGCCCGGTGCGCCCGGATGCTGCACGGGCTACAGGTCCGTCCGAACAAGATGCGGGAGAACCTCGACGCTACCGGCGGCCTGCTGCTCGCCGAGGCCGTGGCCGCGCGACTGGCGCCCGCTGTCGGTCGTGGCGTCGCACACGACCTCGTGGCCCGCGCCGCCGCCGGACCCTCGTTCCGCGCCGCGCTGCTCACCGACCCCGAGGTACGCGCCCACCTGTCCGACACGGAGATAGCCGAGGCGCTCGACCCGCACCGCTGGCTCGGCTCGGCCGGCCGGTTCGTCGACAGTGCCCTGGCCGCCGCTCGCGGAGTGGGCCGATGACGTCCCGATTGCATCTCACAGTCGACGGCCCGGCCGCCGCGCCGGTGCTGCTGCTCGGCAGCTCCCTCGGCACCGCCGCCGCCATGTGGGAACCCCAGGTCCCGGCGCTCGCCCAACGGTTCCGAGTCATCCGGTACGACCACCTCGGCCACGGGCGCTCGGCGGTGCCGCCCGGGCCGTACACGCTGGACCTGCTGGGCCGGGAACTGCTGCGGACGCTGGACGACCTCGACGTGCAGTGGGTCCACTACGCGGGGCTGTCCCTCGGCGGCATGGTGGGCATGTGGCTCGCCGCGTACGCGCCCGAGCGGGTGCGGCGGCTGGCGCTGCTCTGCACGTCGGCGTCGCTCGGCCCACCGGAGCAGTGGCGGGAACGAGCCGCCACGGTACTCACCGGCGGGATGCCGGCGATCGCCGACGCGGTGGTGGCCCGCTGGTTCACCCCGGCCTTCGCCACGGCCCGGCCGGAGGTGGTCGCCACCCACCGGGCCATGCTGACCGCGAACGCACCGACCGGATACGCCGCCTGCTGCGAGGCGATCGCCACCATGGACCTCCGACCTGACCTCGGCCGGGTCGTCGCGCCGACGCTGGTCATCGCGGGAGCGGACGACCCGGCCACCCCGGTGGCGCACGCCCGCGAGATCGTCGAGCGCATCCCGCGGGCCCGGCTGGCCGTGGTCGACGCGGCGGCGCACCTGGCCAACGTCGAGCAACCCGAGCAGGTGTGCCGACTCCTGTTGGAACACTTCCACGAGGGACGGGGTGACGGGTGAACGACCACGAGCGGCACCAGGCCGGCATGGCGGTGCGACGACAGGTGCTGGGCGACGCACACGTGGACCGCGCGGTCGCCGGCACCGACGAGTTCACCGCCGACTTCCAGGACTTCATCACCCGCTACGCCTGGGGCGAGGTGTGGAGCAGGCCGGGCCTCGACCGGCGAACCCGTAGCTGCATCACCCTCGCCGTGCTCGCCACCCTGCACCACGACGAGGAGTTGGCGATGCATGTCCGGGCCGCGTTGCGCAACGGACTCAGCCCGGAGGAGGTGGCGGAGGTCCTGCTCCAGGTCGGCGTCTACGCTGGCGTACCGGCGGCGAACCGGGCGTTCAAGGTGGCCCGGGAGGCCCTGCGGCAGGAGGCCGGGTGAGCGTGAGCGAGGAGGCGACGAGGTCGCCGGAGTTCGTTCAGTCGCTGGAGCGCGGCCTCGCGGTGATCAGGGCGTTCGACGGCGACCACCCGCAGCTCACACTCAGCGACGTGGCCAGACGCACCGGGCTGACCCGGGCCGCGGCGCGCCGGTTCCTGCTCACCCTTGTCGAGCTGGGGTACGTGCACACCGACGGTCGGCTCTTCTCGCTGCGGGCACGGATCCTCGAACTCGGCTACGCGTACCTGTCGAGCCTGAGCCTGCCCGAGCTCGCGCAGCGGCACATGGAGGCGCTCGTCGCGCTGGTGCACGAGTCCTGTTCAGTGTCGGTGCTCGACGGCGACGAGGTGGTCTACGTCGCCCGCGTGCCCACCAAGCGGATCATGACGGTGGGGATCAGCGTCGGGACGCGCTTCCCCGCGTACGCCACCTCCATGGGTCGGGTGCTGCTCTCCGCGCAACCGGCGGACTGGCTGGACGACTACCTCGCCACCGCGCAGCTGCGGCCGCTGACCCGGCGCACGGTCACCGACCCGGCGAAGCTACGCACCGTCCTGACGAAGATCGCCGCCCAGGGGTACGCCATCGTGGACCAGGAGCTGGAGGAGGGCCTGCGCTCCGTGGCCGCGCCGATCCACGGCGAGAACGGGTCGGTGATCGCCGCGGTCAACGTCTCCGCGCACGCCAGCCGGGGGTCCTTCGAGATGATCCGTCGAGAGCTGCTCCCGCCGCTGCTGGCCGCCGCGAAGCGGATCGAGGAGGACATCCGGAGCGGCCTGAGCCGGTCACCGACGATCGGCGGGCTCAGCTCAGCTTGAGGGCCGGCGCGGTGACGACCCGCGCCGGACGGCGCAGGTACCACTCAGCCACCGCAAGGTTGATCACCCAACCGGCGACCACCAGGCCGGCCCGCAGGTTCCCGTCGGGCTGTTCCCCGGTCGCGATCAGGTACGGCGCGTGGGTGAACGCCTGCGTGCCGGCGCCAAGGCCGATCGCGTAGCCGCGCACCATCCACCTGCGGTGCAGGGCGATGTCCCGGCGCAGCGCGGCGGCGAGACCGAGCAGGATCGAGCCGGCCATGGCCGAGCCGAAGACGAGCCGCATACCGGCGAGCACGTCGTTGTCGTGGGCCGGCAGGTCGTACGCGACGGCCATCCACAGGCCGGTGAACGCCACCGTCAGCCCGCAGGGGACGAGCACCCGGCCGGTACGGCGGTGCCAGGAGTAGCGGCGCAGCCGGGGCACGAACTGGAACGCGCCGAGGATCGTGTAGACCACCGCGCCGACGATGTGCAGCACCACCGGCAGCGGATCGGCGACGAAGCGGGCGTTGGCCGGGGTGACCTCCGGTCCGCTGCCCAACTCGGTGAGCCGTCCCGCGCCGGCGAGCATCGGTATCAGGCCCAGCAGGATCAACGCGGCCGGTAGCCGCCACTCGCGGATCGTCATGCCACCGATGGTGGACGCCGTACCCGCCCCCGCTCATCAGCACAAGGGCCGCGATCGGGTCGGCCCATGGTCGGACGCCGTCGTCGTACTTCCGTCGCTCACCAGTGCCGTCGGCTGCGGTTCGTCTCGTACGCCCACATCGCCACCTCGACCCGGTTACGCACCCCCAGCTTGGTCATCAGGCTGGTGACGTGCGACTTGACGGTGCTCAACGTGATGTAGAGCTCGTCGGCGATCTCCTTGTTGGTGCGCCCCCGCGCGACGGCCACCAGTACCTGTTCCTCCCGGTCGGTGAGCGCCTCGATGGGCTGCGTGCGCGGCGCGGCCGGATCCGCCTCGGCGAACGCCTTCAACAGCCGCGTGGTGACGCTCGGCGCGATCAGCGCGTCTCCGTTCGCGGCGGCGTGCACCGCCTGGCTGAGCAGGGCGGGACCGGCCTCCTTGAGCAGGAAGCCGCGGGCGCCGGCCCGTAGTGCCGCGTACACGTACTCGTCGAGGTCGAAGGTCGTGATGACGACCACCGCGAGCGGGTCCGGGACCGTTGGCCCGGCGAGCGCCCGGGTGGCCTCGATGCCGTCCATGCCCGGCATCCGAATGTCGAACAGACACACGTCGGGGCGTAGCCGCCGGGCGAGCGCGACGGCCTGCCGGCCGTCACAGGCCCCACCGACGACCTCGATGCCGGGCTGCGTGTTCAGAATGATGGTGAGCCCGGTACGGACGATCTCCTGGTCGTCCGCCACGAGCACGCGAACCGTCACCTGCCGGCCCCCTCGCGCGGAAGCACTGCCGTGACGGTCCACCCACGGCCCGGGTTGGGGCCGGCCTCGCAGGTGCCGCCGAGCAGATCGGCACGCTCCATCATGCCCACCAGGCCGAAACCGTGCGAGCCCGCCGGACGGGAGGTGCCGGCCTCACCGTCGTCGCTGACCCGTAGGCGCACGGACGTGTCGTCGGCAGCGACGCTGACCTCGATGCGGGTGGCGTGGCGGGCGTGGCGTCGGGCGTTGGTGACCGACTCCTGGGCGAGGCGGTAGAGCGCGGAGCCCACAGTGGGCGGAATATCGCCGAGGTCGCCGTACAGCTCCACGTCGACGGTCGGCCCGGTGCGGAACTGCCCGGCGAGCCGCCCGATGTCGGCGACCTGCGGGTTGGGCCCCAGATCGGCCGGCTCGTCGCGCCGCAGGACGCGAACCATCGCCCGCATCTCGGCAAGCGCACGGGACGCCTCGGCCTCGATGGTCCGCAGCGCCTCGACGGCGGCACCCGGCTGGGTCGCCGACGCGGCGATGCCGGCCTGGGCACGGATCGCCATCGCCGACACGTGGTGCGCCACAGTGTCGTGCAGGTCACGGGCGAGCCGTTCACGCTCCAACAGCTTCACCCGATCGAGCTCGCGCAGCCGGGCGGCGGCGCGGAAGCGGATCGCGACACCCAGCGTGGCGGCGGCGAACATCACCGCGAAGCCGGCGACCAACTCGCCACCGTCGACCGACCCGACCAGACCGGCGGTGGTCACCTTGGCCACCACGAAGAACGAGCCGACCACGGCATCCCGGCCGGAACCCCAGCGGAACAGCGCGTGAACCAGGACGACCAGGAAGCTCGCCGTGAACAGTTGGCACGGATCGCCGGGCAGCACGAACGGGGCGACTGTCGTGCAGCCGAACGCGATCACCACCATCGCGAGCGGCGCCGTGCGCCGCCACAGGAGTGTGGGCAGCAGCGCGAGCGCGACAACGGCGCAGCCCACCCGCCAGGGCAGATCAGGTCGGAAGATTGCTTCCACCACGATCGCCAGCCCGAGGACGGCGATCACCGCCCAGTCGCGCCACACCCGGGACGGGGCGGGGGAGACACGCGGCTCGGCCAACACCGCGTGCAGGCGAGGGTGCATGGGACTCATCGTACGAACGGTGGTGCGACTTCAGATCGTCCCAAAGTACGACTCGGGTGGCCTGGTTGCTGGTGGATCCGGCGGGGTGGAGTCCAGTACCCGCACCGGTTGCCAGCTGATCTCCACCGCGTTACGTTGAGATGTCATCGACGCTCGTCTAAATCGTGAGGTACGGGGGCCGCATGTCCACGCCTGTCACTCGTCGCACCGTTCTGGCCGGAGGGGCCGGTGCCGCCATCGGCCTGGCCCTGCCCGGCGTCGCCGCCCACGCCGGTGGTCACCATCCCACCAGCGTGAGGTTCACCCTCGACGCGAGAACGCTCGACGGCGGTGAGCAGGTCACCTCGGTCACCCTCGACACCGCCCGGCTCGGGCCGATCGACCCGGCCGGGCTGACCCCCGGCACGTTCAGCGTGCACGCCAAGGCCACCAGCCCGATCCCGATCGCCCCGGGCGACCTGATCTTCAGCGAGTACGACCTGGACCGCACGGTGACCGCGGCCCGGCTCGACCGGCACGGCAACATCGTGCTGGAGTTGAGCCATGCCGAGGGTCAACCTGGCGGTGGCACCCTCGGCTACATCCTGAGCAGGGGCCGCAACGTCCGGCTGGACCTCGTCTACACCATCACCCAGAACACCCCGATCGTCCGACGCCACGGCTCGCCGCTCACCATCACGCGCTTCGTGCAGGGGCGGCTGTCCAATCCCGAGGTCGACGCATTCAGCCACCACGTCTCGGGCTCGGGTCTGAAGTACCGGCTGTACTCTCCCGACCACTCGCCCCGGCACGGTAGGCGACCCCTGATCCTCTGGCTGCACGGTGGCGGCGAGGGCGCCTCGCTGCCGGACGGCTACTACGACAACGAGACCACGCTGCGCGCCAACCGGGGAGCGCTCGGCTTCGCCACCCCGCAGGCCCAGCGGATCTTCTCCGGCGCGTACGTCGTCGCTCCGCAGAGCACCTCCTACTGGATGGAGGACGGCCCCCGGTTCGCCCCACTGATCCGCGAGATCGTCCAGGACCTCGTCCGCCGCAAGCGTGTCGACCCGGACCGGATCTACGTGGTCGGGTGCAGCAACGGTGGCTACATGTCACTGGAGATGACAGTCGCCTACCCCGATTTGTTCGCCGCGTCGGTGCCGATCTGCGGCATCGTCGAGCCGCTCAGCGGGGAGGGGCCGCCGCTGATCACCGACGCGGAGCTGGCGCAGATCCAGACCCCGACCTGGCTGGTCACCTCGCTCGACGACGACACGGTGCCGCCCGAGACCAACACGATCCACGCCCACGACCTCATCCCGGGATCACTGGTCAGCCTGTACGACCACGTCGTCTGGAACGGCTACCAGTTCCCCGGCCACTGGTCCTGGATCTACGTGGCGCGCAACGACCCGAGCCTCAACGGCACCCACATCTGGCAGTGGATGGCCCGCCGCCGTCGGTGATCTGCCGTCCAGGGTCGTGCCAGCCGGTGCCGGTGGCACCGGCTGGCGTCG
>NZ_JBEZEH010000096.1:0-24851 GCF_040648775.1 Micromonospora sp. NPDC049089 | reverse complement strand
GCTCGCGCGGCGGGCGCCTCGCCACGGCCCCCGTTGGCGGCCCACCAGGCGATGGCCGGCCGCGTTGGTGTCAGTCTGCCGGCAGCGAGTTGACCGTGGACGCCCGGCGGTTGACGATCCGCGCCAGATCCGAGCAGCTGTCGCGGTGTTCCTGCGGGGTGGTGCCGTACGCGGCGCGGAAAGCCCGGCTGAAGTGGGCCTTGTCGGAGAAGCCCCACCGCGCCGCGACGGTCTGCACCGGCTGGTTGCGCAGCGCCGGGTCGGCCAGGTCGCGCCGGCACCGGGCCAGCCGCAGTTCCCGGATGTACGACGCCACTGTGGTGTCCTCGGCCTCGAACAACCGGTGCAGGGACCGCACCGAGATGTGGTGGGTGTCGGCGACCACCTGCGGACCGAGGGTCGCGTCGCCGAGGTGGCGGTGGATGTACGACTGCACCTGGGTGAGCAGTGCCCGGCGGCGGACCTCGGTCGGCACGGCGTCCTCGGCGACGAGGTGCCGGCCGAGCATGGTGGTGGCCAGGTCGAGCCCCACCGCGCCGAGCCGGCTGACGTCGGCGGCATGGTACTGCTCGGGGTGCCCGGTCACCTGGATCAGGAACTGCGCCAGCAGCGCCCCGATCCCCTCAGTGCCGGACATCCGGCCGCCGTAGAGCGCCGCCATCCGCTCCGGCGGTAGGGGCAGCGCGGCGTGCGGGATCATCGTGGTGATCGAGGTGGCCTGCTCCCGCTCCGGCTCCGTCGCGTGGTGGCCGAGGTCGTGCGGCAGGGACGCGTTGTAGAAGGTGAACTCGCCGGCCAGGATCTCGCTGCGGCGACCGTCCTGGCTGGAGGTGCCGACGCCGCCGGTGGTGAGGGCGAGGATGTACAGCTCCGGGTCGGACTGACGGACCATTTTCCGGGTCCGGGCGGCGTGCAGGGACGGGTACTCGTACTGCGCCAGCTGGATCGGGCCGAGGTCGATGAAGCTGGCGTGGGCGGCGAAGTCGTCGCTGTGGGCGGACCGGACCTGCATCGGCGTCGAGGTGCGTGCGACGAGTTCCAGCCACATCCCGAATCGATCACCGGGTGGCAGGACGGTCGTGTCGAGGGTTTCTCTCGGCAGCATCCGGGCACCTCAGCCCGCTCGGCGCTGGATCAGGGCCTCGACGCCGTCGAGGATCCGGTCCAGGCCGAAGACGAACTCGTCGTCGGGGTCGTCGTCCTGGTAGAGCACACCGGCGCTGAGCACCCGGTGCAGCGCGGGGAAACGGGCCGGGTCGATGAGTCGGGCCACCAGTCGACCGTACGCCGGCATCATCTCGCTGGGCTCGACGCCGGCCGCCCGGCTGCCCTCGGCGATCTGCGAGGCGAGGGTGGCCTCGTTGCGGACGTACCCGGTGATCAGCAGGAGCACCGACATCTTTTCGCCCTCGCCGAGCGTGGTGCCGTCGAGGCAGCGCAGCCCGTCCTCCAGCCAGCCGAGCTGCTGCGGGGTGACCGGTGGGCCGGTGATCGGGACGTGCAGCAGCCAGGACCGGTGCCGCAGCACCTCGTGCTCGGCCCAGGCCCACCGGGTGAGGCCGGCGCGCCAGTCGTCCTCCGGCGGGGGTGGGCCGGGGGATGGGCCGTACCCGGTGTCCACCATGAGCATGAGCAGCTCGTCCTTCGAGCCGACGTACCGGTAGAGGGCCATTGTCGCCGCGCCCAGCTCCTTGGCCACCCGGCTCATCGAGACGGCCGCCAGGCCGTCGGCGTCGGCGACGCGTACGGCGGCGTCCACGATGGTGGGCACGCTCATTCCCGGCCGGGGGCCCTTGGGTGGCCGCTCCCGTAGCCCCCACGCGCTCTCGATGGCCGGCGGGAGTACGGGCCCGCCGTCGTCTGTCTTCGCCGCCACATTTCCTCCTTGCCCTGCCATCCTAGTTCTGCGTATGGTCTACGCATAACAGCGTACGTCATACGCAGAAGGAGAACTGATCATGGCGATCACCACCACACCGGCACCGCGAGCGGGCCGACGGGAGTGGATCGGGCTCACCGTGCTGATGCTGCCGCTGCTCCTGGTCTCGATGGACGTGTCGGTGCTCTACTTCGCCGTCCCGTTCATCAGCGCGGAGTTGCGCCCCACCGCCACCGAGCAGCTCTGGATCTTCGACATCTACGGCTTCGTGCTGGCCGGGCTGCTCATCACCATGGGCGCTCTGGGGGACCGGATCGGCCGACGCCGCCTCCTGTTGATCGGCGCCGCCGCGTTCGGCGCGGCGTCGCTGCTGGCCGCCTACGCCGACAGCACCGCGACGCTCATCGCCGCGCGTGCCGTGCTCGGCGTCGGTGGGGCCACCCTGATGCCCTCGACGCTCGCGCTGGTGCGCAACATGTTCCACGACGCCAAGCAGCGCGGCACGGCCATCGCCGTCTGGACCGCCACTCTCACCGGCGGCATCGCGATCGGGCCGGTGCTCAGCGGCATCCTGCTGGAGCACTTCTGGTGGGGCTCGATCTTTCTGATCAACATTCCGGCGATGCTGATGTTGCTACTGCTCGTGCCGCTCCTGGTGCCCGAGTTTCGCAACCCGGCGACCGGGCGGTTCGACCTGGTCAGCGCGGCACTGTCGCTCGGGGCGCTGCTGCCGGTGATCTACGGCATCAAGGAGATGGCCCGGGACGGCTTCAGCCCGGCGCGCGTCCTCGCCATCGTCGGCGGTCTGCTGGTGGGGGCGCTCTTCCTGCACCGGCAGCGGACCCAGGCGTACCCGATGGTCGACCTCGCCCTGTTCCGCCGCCGCGGCTTCGCCGGATCGCTCGCTGTCAACCTGCTGGCGATGTTCGCCATCGTCGGCTTCGCCATCTTCACCACCCAGCACCTCCAACTGGTGCTCGGCCTGAGCCCGCTGCGGGCCGCACTGTGGAGCCTCGTGCCGTCCCTCGCCGTGGGCGGAGTCGCGCCGGCCGCCGCCGCCCTCGCCCAGCGCGTTGAACGGGCGTACCTGATCGGTACGGGGTTCGGAATCGCCGTGGTCGGTTTCGTGGTGTTGACCCGGGTCACCCCGGAGACGCCGCTGTGGCTGCTGCTCGTCGGTGCCAGTGTCTACGCCGCCGGCCTGGTGATGGTGATGTCTCTCGTCACCGAGCTGGTCATCGGCGCGGCGCCGCCCGAGCAGGCAGGTGTCGCCTCGGCGCTGACCGAGTCCAGCAGCGAGCTGGGCGGTGCGCTGGGGATGGCGATCCTGGGCAGCGTGGGCGCGGCGGTCTACCGCCGCGAGATCGTCGACGGCCTTCCGGCCGGGCTGCCCGCCGACGCTGGAGCGGCGGCCCAGGAGACCCTGGGCGGTGCGCTCGCGGTCGCCCAGGGGTTGCCGGCGGAGCTGGCCGACGCGGTGCGTCACGCCGCCGGAGTGGCGTTCACCGACGGGCTGCACCTGGCCGCGTACGCCGCCATGGCGGTGATGCTGCTGGGCGCGCTCACCGCGCTCGTCGCGCTGCGTGGCGTCCGGCCGGCCGACCCCGCGGCGCTGGCCGCGGAGCCGACCGGTCCGGCCGACACGTCGTTGTCGTCGGTCAGTCGATGAGCACGTGCGCGAGCCGGTCGCGGAAACGCCGCTCGGAGTCGCTGACCGACTCGCCGCCGATGCCCAGCAGCCCACCGCTGGACGCGGCGCCCACCACCTGCTCGGCGATCTTCACGAGCCAGTGCTTGTACGCGCCGGCCTCACCCTCGTCGACCCGCGCGGCCAGCAACGTGCCGGCCTCGCCGGCCCGCAGCAGCACGTCGTCGATGTACGCCCCCGGGTCGGCGGGCGCGATGACCGGCAGCTCCTCGCCGGCCTCCGGGTCACCGACCCGGGTGACGATCTCGCCGGCCACGGCGACCACCAGCGGGCTGGCGGACTCCCGGCCGGCGGCGATGGTCTCCAGCCCGGCCGCGTTCTCCGCCATGGTCCGGCGGGTGCTGTCGGACTCGGCGGCGCTCGCCGCGGTCAACACCGACTGTGGCAGGCCGACCAGCAGCCCCCACTCCTCGTCGGAGAAACCGAACCCGGTGTACGCCGGCTGCTCGATCACGACAACGCCCCTTCCGCCCTGCTCTTCTTGGTCAATCGGTGCTCTGCTTTGTCGATCCACCGGGGCCGCAACCGGCGCCCGGGTCAGGCTAGTCCAGGGTCAGCAGGCCCTGTTCGGACACCACGCGCACCGACAACGTCTTGTACCCGACCTCCTCGAAGAGGACGGTCATCTTGTCCTCCTCGTACGAGAGCACCATGCCCGGCCCCCACTCCGGGTGACGCACCTGACTGTGCACCGGGAACGGCCCGACCGCACCCTGGTCGGCCACGCTGGTGCCGCTGCTGCAGTTGTCGCAGTGTCCGCAGACGTCGCTCATCTGCTCGCCGAAGTAGGCCAGCAGGGTCTGCCCCCGGCAGGCCCTGGTCTCGGCGAAGGCCCGCATCATGTCGGTCCGGGACCGGGTCACCGTCTGCTGGCGTTCCGCCTCGGCGAGGGCCGCCGCGGCGGCGTCCACCGCGGCGGGGGAGTAGCGCGGGGCGCCGATGCGCTGCCGGGCGCGCGGCTCGGCCGCGCCGACCTGCTCCAGCAGGGACAGGTACTGGCCCAGCTTGCGTGGCCCCAGGCCGGTGGTCTCGCGCAGTTCGGTCTTGGTGGCTGCCTTCTTGCGCAGCAGGGCGGCCAGGTCGCGCAGCTCGTTCTCGTCGGGCAGACCGCCGCTGAAGAACCGTTGCAGGCCCACGTCCTCAGCCCGCCACAGCAGCAGGACCCGGGCCGGTTGCCCGTCGCGCCCGGCCCGGCCGATCTCCTGGAAGTAGCTGTCCGGCGAGTCGGGCAGCGCCATGTGTACCACCCAGGCGATGTTCGGCTTGTCGATGCCCATGCCGAACGCCGAGGTCGCCACCATGATCGGGACCTGGTCGGCGAGGAACGCCTCGTGCAGCTCCGCGCGGGCACCCATCGGCATCCCACCGTGGTAGAACTGCGCCGGGAAGTCGGCGTCGGTCAACCGGGTGGCCAGCTCCTCGGCGGCGCGGCGGGTCGGCACGTAGATGATCCCCGGCCGGCCCTCGTCGCGCAGCAGCGTCATCAGCCGTCGCCAGCGGTAGTCCTCGTCCGGGCAGTGGGCCACCTCGAGGAAGAGGTTGGGCCGGTCCAGCCCGGAGACCACCACGTCCGGATCGCGCAGCCGCAGCCGGGCGATGATGTCGTCGCGTACCGGCGGGGAGGCAGTGGCGGTGAGCGCCACCACCGGCGGCCTTCCGATGCCCTCGATGAGGTGTCCGAGCGCCAGGTAGTCAGGGCGGAAGTCGTGCCCCCAGGCCGAGATGCAGTGCGCCTCGTCGATCGCCACCAGCGCCGGCTTCAGCGCGGCGACCTCGGCCATCCGGTCCGGGTTGCTGAGCTGCTCCGGGGTGATGAAGAGGAACTCCGCCCGGCCCTCGCGGACGTCGGCGAGCGCCTCGGCCTGCTGGCTGGCGGACTCGTTCGAGCTGATCCGCACCGCCCGCAGCTCCGGGCGTTGCCGCTCGTTGAGGGAGGCGATCTGGTCCTGCTGGAGGGCGAGGAGCGGAGAGATCACCACGGTGGGACCGGGGATCAGACTGGCCGGGATCTGGTAGATCGCCGACTTGCCGGCACCGGTGGGCAGCACCACCAGGGCGTCGCGTCGCTTCATGACCGCGCGCATGGCGGCCAACTGGTTGGGCCGCAGCGCGTTCCAGCCGAACAGGCTGCGGGCGGCGCGGCGCAACGTCATCGAATGCGTGGACAGTTTCATCGAGGGCCGGAGGTACCCGAGCCCGGGACAACCGAAACGCATTCGGAAGATCATGGGCTCGGGTGCCAGGGGCTCAGCGCAGGCCGGGCAGGACCTCGCGCTGGTACAGGTCGAACAGACCCTGGTAGTGCGGGCCGGTGTTGGCCACGTAGACCTCGTCGAAGCCGGCCTTGGCGTACTTGTCGATCATCTCCAGGTGCGCGTCGGCGCTGTTGCCGCAGACGAACGCCTTCTTGAGCATCTCCGGCTCGACCAGCTCGGAGGCCTGCTCGAAGTGCCGTGGCGAGGGGAGCACCTGGGACAGCTCACCCGGCACCCCCGCGTTGGGCCAGCGCTCGTACGCGATCCGCAACCCCTCGTCCTCGCTGTCCGCGTACGCCGCCTTGAATCCGGCCTGGCACGGCTTGTCGCCGCCGCCGTTCTCGCGGAAGCGGCGGACCATCTCGCCGTCGGGCATGGTGCTCACGTAGCCGTCGCCGATCCGGGCGGCCAGGTCGATGGCCTTGGGTCCGAAGCCGGAGACGTAGATTGGCGGGGGAGTGTCGGGCAGCGTGTAGATCCGGGCGTGCTCCACCGTGTAGTGCTTTCCGTGGTGGTTGACGAAACCGCCCTTCCACAGCTCGCGCAGCACCTCGACGGCCTCCTCCAGCATCTCCAGCCGGACGTCCGCCTGCGGCCACGCGTCGCCGAAGATGTGCTCGTTGAGGGCCTCGCCGGTGCCGACGCCGAGCACGAACCGCCCACCGTGCAGCACCGCGCTGGTCGCCGCCGCCTGCGCGATCACCGCCGGGTGGATCCGCACTGTCGGGCAGGTCACCGCCGTGGTCACCGGCAGCGAGCAGACCTGGCTGAGCGCGCCGATCATCGACCAGACGAACGGGCTCTGGCCCTGGGCGTCCACCCACGGGTGGTAGTGGTCGGAGATCCACAGAGCCTCGAAGCCGGCCTCTTCGGCACCGCGCGCCTGCGCCAGCAACTCGGCGGGCGTGTACTCCTCACTGGACAGAAAATATCCGATCTTCATGGCTTACCCCTTCGGCACGCGGACCTGCTGATGGGGAGAGCCCTACCCCGGCGGCGCACGGTCACACCGGTTCTCGCCGCTGGCGGGTCAGCGTCGCCCGAACATCGCCCGGATCGCGGCGAGGAGCAGCAGGGCGCCGACCACCAGGCCGAGCAGGCGTACGCCGGGGATGTCGGCCGGGCTCGTCGCGTCGGCCAGCAGGACGGGATCCATCCCCGCACTCTCCCCGGGGAGCGGGCCGCCAGGCAACTGTAAGGTTTATTGACTATTGAATCGCTCAGTGTGACCATGGCAGAACCGCCTGCCGGTGGCGGTGCGCCGAGGGCGCGCGAGAGATGGGGTACGGGGGCCGCATGAGCGAGCGCAACCAGCGGATCGACGGGGGCGCACCGTCGCCGGTGATCGATCTCGATCACTGCGAGGGAGTGGCGTGACCACTTCCAACGGGCACCTCTCGGCGCTCGCCGCCGCCGTCCTGCAACCCGGCTTCGTCGGCACCACCCCACCGCCCTGGGTGTGCCGCTGGCTCGGCGAGGGTCTCGGCTCGGTGGTGCTCTTCGCCCGCAACGTCGTCGACACCGAGCAGGTGACTGCCCTCACCGCGACGCTGCGCGCGGAACGGCCGGACGTCATCGTGGCGATCGACGAGGAGGCCGGCGACGTCACCCGGCTGGAGTCGGTGCACGGCAGCTCCCGGCCCGGCAACTTCGCCCTCGGCGCGGTCGACGACCCGGGGCTGACCGAGGCCGTCGCCCGGGACCTCGGCGCCGAGCTGACCGCGGCGGGGATCACCCTCAACTACGCCCCGGACGCCGACGTCAACTCCAACCCGGCGAACCCGGTGATCGGCGTCCGCTCCTTCGGCGCCGACCCGGTGCTCGTCGCGCGGCACACCGCCGCCTGGGTCCGCGGGCTCCAGGCCGGCGGCGTCGCGGCCTGCGCCAAACACTTCCCCGGCCACGGCGACACCCGGGTCGACTCACACCACGACCTGCCCCGGATCACCGCCGACCGGGGCCGGCTGGACGCCTGCGAACTGGCCCCGTTCCGCGCCGCCGTGGCCGCCGGGGTGCAGGCGATGATGACCGGTCACCTGCTGGTGCCCGCCCTCGACCCGCACCTGCCGGCGACGTTGAGTCAGCGCATCCTGGGTGGGTTGCTCCGCGACGAACTGGGCTTCTCCGGTGTGGTGGTCACCGACGCGATGGAGATGCGCGCGGTCGCTGACCGGTACGGCTTCGCCGGTGCCACGGTCCGCGCCCTCGCCGCCGGGGCCGACGCCATCTGCATCGGCGGTGAACGGGCTGACGAGCAGGCCGCCCGCGAGTTGCGCGACGCCATCGTGGCCGCCGTCGTCTCCGGCGAGCTGCCCGAGGAACGTCTCGCCGAGGCCGCCAAGCGCGTCGGTCAACTCGCCGCCTGGACGGTGGCCGCCCGCAACTCCGGCTCGGCCGGAGCGCGCGCCGCCGCCGACGTCGGGCTGGTCGCCGCCCGCCGGGCCGTCCGGGTCACCACCGCCCCGGGTACGACGGTCGCGCTGCCCCTTACCCGCGCGGCACACGTCGTCGAGTTCGAGCCGCCGCGCAACATCGCCATCGGCGCCGAGACCCCGTGGGGCATCGGCGGACCACTGACCGAGCTGCTGCCCGGCACCAGCACGGTCCGTTACGCCGAACCCGACGTGCCGGCGGACCCGGGCGCCGGGGCAGGCAGCCGCCCCCTGGTCCTGGTCGTCCGTGACCAGCACCGGCACGACTGGATGCGGGCCGCCGTGCACCGCGCGTTGGCCGCCCGGCCGGACGCCGTCGTGGTCGAGTTGGGCGTGCCCGAGCTGGTCACCGGGGCGGTGCACCTGGCCACCCACGGCGCCACCCGGGCCAGTGGACGGGCCGCCGCCGAGGTGCTCACCGGCGCCCGCTGACCGCCCGCGTTACGGGAGGTCGGCGACCAGGTCGGCGTACTCGGGGTGCTTGTCGATGAAAGCGGCCATGAAGGGGCACTGCGGCACCACTGTCGTGCCGCGTGCCCGGAGCTGGTCCAGGGTGCCGCGGATCAGCGCGCCGCCCACCCCCTTGCCCTGAAAGCCCCGGTCCACCTCGGTGTGGGTGAAGACCAGCACCTCACCGCGCGGCAGGTACGCGGTGAAGCCGGCCAGCGCGTCGTCGACAAGGATCTCGAAGCGGTGCTTCGCCGGGTTGTCCTCGACCAGGGTGCTCATCCGGCCATTCTCCCCGCCGGCTCGGCCAGCGCGTCGAGTTCGCCGAGCAAACGGTCCACCTCCTCGGCGGTGTTGTAGTGGTAGATGCTGGCCCGTACCGCGCCGCCGCTGTCGCGCAGACCCATCAGCTGGAAGTACTCGTAGGCGTAGTAGTCGCCGACGGAGAGGCAGAACCCGGCGGCACCCAACGCCTCCTGGGTGGCCGCCGGGGACATCCCGGCCACCCGGAACGAGACCGTCGGGCAGCGCCGCGCCGGAGAGCCGTAGACGGTGATCGCCGGCCGCTGCGCCAGCCCGGCGAGCAGCCGGTCCAGGAGCGCCTCCTCGTGCGCCTGAGCGGCGGCCAGCCCGGCCCGCAGCCGGTCCCGCCGGTCCCCGACCGCGTCCGGGTCCAGCCCCGCCAGGTGATCCACCGCCGCGGCCACGCCGGCCAGCAGCGGGAAGCTCGGCGTGCCGTACTCGAACCGGTCCGGCACCGCGTCGGAGGACGGCACCAGCTTCGCCGGGCGCAACGCCTCCCACCGGGCCGGGTCCGCCACCATCGCCGCCAGGTGCGGGCCGGACCACTTGTACGCGCTGGTGACCAGCACGTCGGCGCCGAGCGAGGCCAGGTCGGTCGGCCCGTGCGGCACCGAGTGCACCCCGTCGACGTGGACCAGCGCGCCGACCGCGTGCGCGGTCTTGGCGATCGCCGACACGTCCGGCATGGTGCCGATGGCGTTGCTGCCGGCGGTCACCGCGACCAACCGGGTCCGCTCACCCACCAGGTCCGCGTACTGGGCCGCGGGCAGCTCACCGGTGTGCCGGTCGACCTCGGCCCAGCGCACCGTCGCGCCGGCCGCCTCGGCGGCCTGCACCCACGGCCGCACGTTCGCGTCGTGGTCGAGCCGGGACACCACCACCTCGTCGCCCGGGCGCCAGGTCGCGCCGAGCGTGCGGGCCAGGGTGTACGTCAGCGCGGTCGCGCTCGGGCCGAGCACCACCCCGGCCGGGTCGGCGCCGAGCAGATCGGCCACCGCCGAGCGGGCCTCGGCCACCAGCTCCAACGACCGGCGGCCCGCGACGTTGGCGGCGCTGCGATTGCCGACCGCCGACCGCATGGCATCGGTGACCGCGTCGATCACGCCGGCCGCGGTCTGGGTGCCACCGGCACCGTCGAAGTGGACGAAGCCCTCGGTCAGGGCGGGGTACGCGGCCCGGGTGCGGGCGATGTCGAACGGCATGTCCCGGACCCTAGCCGGTGCTCCCCGCACCTTCCCCGGCCGCCAGGTGATCACCGTTCGGCGTTGATCTCGCGGTTGTCTCGTACTCTTGGCGAGGTGACGAACAGACCCGCCACCTTGCCCATTCCCCCCGTCCGCCGCGCCGCCGGTCTCTTCGCCGGTCTGGCGCTCGGCCTCGCCGTGCTCGCCGGGTGCAGCTCCCAGGGCGCTTCCACCGACTGCGCGCTGGACGCCTGCACCGTCACCTTCGAGCGGGGTGTCGACGCGAGGACAACCATCCTCGGCGTCGAGGCCAAGTTGGTCGGCGCCGAGGGTGACCAGGTGACCGTCGAGGTCGCCGGTGAGCAGCTCACCCTCACCACCGGCCAGCAGGCCGCAGAGGCCGGCGGCTTCGCGGTCACCCTGGACAGCGTGACCGACCAGCAGGTCAAGATTCGCGTATCGCGCAACCCGGGCAGCTGACCTGAGCGGGTGGCGGTGGCCGACGTTTGGGAATCTTCAGATTCGGAGATTGTGACGACATGTCACTCACCCGTAGCGCCGAAGCCACCGCCTCCCGTACGGCGGACAGCCGGTGGCTGGAACTCCTCGCCCGGGCCGGCTTCATCGGCTACGGCGTCGTCCACCTCCTCTTCGCCTGGTTGGCGTTGCAGATCGCGTTCGGTACGTCGTCCGACGACGGCGACCAGTCCGGCGCGCTGCGTACCCTCTCCGCACAGCCCCTCGGCAAGTTCCTGGTCATCGCCGTCGCGGTCGGCCTGCTCGCGATGGCGATCTGGCAGGCGCTGGAGGCGGCGGTCGGGCACCGCGCCGAGCGCGGCAAGGAGCGGGTCATGGAACGGGTCGCCTCGGCGGGCCGGACCATCGTCTACCTCTACTTCGCCTGGACCGCCTTCAAGGTCTTCAAGGACGCGGGGTCCAACAGCGCCGACCAGCAGGAGGCGTTGACCGGCAAGGTGATGACCTCCAGCGGTGGCCGCTGGCTGGTCGGCCTCGCCGGGTTGGTCGTCGCCGCGATCGGCATCGGCCTGGCGATCTACGGTGCCCGGAAGAAGTTCGAGAAGCACCTGAAGACCGGCGAGATGAGCCCGAAGACCCGCCAGCTCGCCCGCCGGCTGGGCATGGCCGGATACATCGCCAAGGGCGTCGCCTACGGCATCGCCGGTCTGCTGGTCATCGTGGCGGCGGTGAACTACGACCCGGAGAAGGCCCGTGGTCTGGACGCCGCGCTGCACACCCTGCAAGAGCAGTCGTACGGCACGTTCCTGCTGACCCTGGTCGCCCTCGGCATCGCCGCCTTCGGCGTCTACTGCTTCCTCCAGTCCCGGTACCGCAAGGTCTGAGCTGGTCGATTCTGAGGATGACGGGCACTCTTGGGCTTTTGCCCGGAGTGCCCGTCGTTTGATCGAAGGGAAGCACCGAAGCCGTGCAGAACTATCTCGAAACGGCCGTCGCCGCGCTCGTCGCGGCGGCGGTCGCCCTGTTCCTGGTCGAGGTCGTCCACCGGTTGACCCGGCGGTTCGGCCGCCGGTCACTGCTGTTGACCGAGTTGACCGACCACGCCCACCGCCCGTTCCAGGTCGCCGCGACGGTCCTGGCCGTGCAGTTCGCCGTCCGCTTCAGCACCGGGTACGCGGTCGGCGAGGGCTGGCGGCGGCTCCTGCTGCACCTGCTCATCCTCGGCGTCATCGCCGCACTGGCCTGGCTGGTCGCCTGCCTGCTGGTCGTCGTGGAGGACACCGCGCTGGCCCGGTTCCGGGTCGACGTACCGGACAACCGGCACGCCCGACGGGTACGGACCCAGGTGGTCATGCTGCGCCGACTGACCATCGCGGTGATCGTCATCCTGGCCGTCGGCGTGATGCTGATGACGTTCCCCAGCGTGCGGGGCATCGGCGCCGGTGTGCTGACCTCGGCCGGTGTGGTCGGTGTGGTGGCCGCGCTCGCCGCACAGAGCCTGCTCGGCAACGTCTTCGCCGGCGTCCAGCTCGCCTTCAGCGATGCCGTCCGGCTCGACGACGTCGTCGTTGTCGAGGGGGAGTGGGGCCGCATCGAGGAGCTGACCCTCAGCTACGTCGTCGTGCAGATCTGGGACGACCGTCGGTTGATCCTGCCCACCTCGTACTTCACCAGCAAGCCGTTCCAGAACTGGACCCGGACGGAGGCGGCGGTGCTCGGCACCGCCGAGTTCGACGTCGACTGGGCGGTGCCCGTGCAGACCATGCGCGAGGAGCTGCGCCGCCTCGTCGAGGGCACCGAACTGTGGGACGGACGGGTCTGCGTCCTGCAGGTCACCGACGCCACCGGCGGGACGGTCCGGTTGCGCGCGCTGGTCAGCGCCGCCGACGCCGGCAGCCTGTGGGACCTGCGCTGTCTCGTCCGGGAGCACCTGGTCGCCTGGATCCGCGACAACCGCCCGACGGCGATGCCGCGGCTCCGCACCGAGCTGGGCGACGCCAACAGCAACCTGTCCTGGCAGTGGGTGCAGCCGAGGCGGCCGGCCCGCCGCCTGTCCGACACCGAGGCGCCCGACGACGCCCGTGTCTTCGGTGGCAGCGACGACGGGGACGCCCGAAGCGAAGCCTTCGTAGGCCCCGAAGAAACCCGCCCCTGACACCCCGCCCCTGACACCCCGCCCTGACACCCCGCCCTCGCACCCCGCCCCGCCTAGCGCCCTGCCCCACCTCGCGCCCCGCCCCTGCCCGGCCCCGCCCCTGCCCTGCCCTGCCCCGCAAGATCGTACAACCAGGATCGAGCGCGATCTTGCGCGACAGACCTCGACGATCATGGCGTTGACGGGTGGGTATGCCTGGTTTGTCCCCGACAACCTCATGATCACCGCTGCGAGAGGGGCGGGAGGGGCGGGGTGGGGTGGGAGCGGGAGTGGGTGGTTGGTTTCGGAGGTTTGGTTGGGCTTGGGTGGGGGATGTGCTGCCTGACGTCTCTGGCGTGATCGTGGCGACTGGCGGCGGATCAGCGGCGCGGCGTGCGGACAAGCGTGACGGTGAGCTGGCTGGCGCGCTTTAGGATTGACGAGCGACGACTTCGGGCATACAGCGCGGTGATGAGGAAAGGAGGACAGCATGGCTGACGTGGCGAAAGCCCGCACATCCCAGAATGGGAGCGAGCCCTCCACCGCCGAGTTGGTGCAGCGGGCCACCGAGCAGATCTCCCGCCTCGTACGGGACGAACTGACGCTGGCCCGAGCGGAGTTGACCCAGAAGGGTAAGCACGCGGGCATCGGGATCGGCCTGTTCGGCGGCGGTGGCGCGCTCGCCTTCTTCGGTCTGGGTGCGCTCATCGCCACGGCGATCCTGTTGCTCGACCTGGTGTTGCCCGCCTGGGCGGCGGCGCTGATCGTGGCGGTGGCGTGTTTCCTGGTGGCCGGCATCCTGGCCTTGGTGGGCAAGAAGCAGGTCAGCCGTGCTGTCCCGCCGGTGCCTGCGGCCACGGTCCGTAGCCTCCGGGCAGACATGGACACCGTCACTGCCGCGGTGAAGGACAGGGGGCGGCAATGACGGGTAACGGGACCGGCGACACGGAGGCACTCCGCGAGGAGATCCGTCGCACCCGGGTCGAGTTGGGCGAGACGATGGAGGCGTTGGCCGCCAAGGCCGACGTCAAGGCGCGTCTCAAGGAGTCCGCCGAGCAGGCCAAGGAGCGGATGCGGGAGCAGGCGGCGCAGACCGTCGCCCGGGTCCGCGGGCAGGCCGCGCGTGGCGCCGGAATGGCGCGGGCGCAGGCATACGAAAAGGGCGAGTTGGTACGCGCACAGGCGTACGACAAGAGCGAGTTGGTGCGCCGCAACCCGGTGCCGTGGGCGGCCATCGCGGCCGGCGCGGTGGCCACCGTGGTGGTGCTGATGATCGTGCGGGGGAGGCGTCGGTGAGCAAGAAAATCGGCAGGGTCGCGTACCGGCCGGTCGGCGTGTTGTTGGGTATCGCCGCGGGCACGGTGGCCGGGGCGATCTTCCGGCAGGTCTGGAAGGTCACCGCGGGCGACGGTGAGGCGCCCAACGCGACCGACGAGGATCGCGGCTGGGGCGAGATCCTGGCCGCCGCGGCGTTGCAGGGCGCCATTTTCGCTGTCGTCCGGGCCGCCGTGGACCGGGGTGGCGCGGTCGGCGTACGCCGGATGACCGGCAGTTGGCCGGACTGACCAGCAGCGACTTCAGCCCCCTTCCCGCATCGATGGGAAGGGGGCTTTCGCATGGCATCGCACGCCGCCCAGCGCGCCTGAGGCATCCGTCAGGTCACATGTCGGAGAAATTCGTCGGAGAGGTCGTGACAGACTTTTTACCTCCGTGATTTGCTGGTCCCCGCTGTTGCGAGATGGCGTGGGTTGAGAGAAGTCTCCTTCGTGGGGCCGCCTCAGGCACCGCTGCTCAAAAACGGCCAATCGGCCGGACGGCGTGCACGGCCGCCAGTTTTTCGAGGGAGATACACATGGCTCAGGGAACCGTGAAGTGGTTCAACGCTGACAAGGGCTTCGGCTTCATCACCGTCGATGGTGGGGGTGCTGACGTGTTCGTCCACTTCTCGGCCATCCAGACCAGCGGCTACCGCTCGCTGGAGGAGAACCAGCGGGTGGAGTTCGAGATTGCTCAGGGTCAGAAGGGCCCGCAGGCTGAGCAGGTCCGTCCCATCTGAGTAGGACGGCCGGCCCCCGCCGGCCAGTGGGACGACCCGGCTCACGGGTCACGGTAAAGCCCCGCATCCCGGTTGGGATGCGGGGCTTTCGCCTGCTCAGGCTCGCCGCTGCGGCGAGCGGTCAGCGTCGACGCGAGCGCAGGCCGAGCCAGAGCACGACCAGCCCAGCCAGCGTCACGATCGGGCCGATCACCGCCCAGATCTTCTCGTCGGTCATCACGCTGCCGCTGACGTAGCCGAGGCCCTGGACCGTCCACACCGCACCGATCACCACGGCCAGCAGGCCGAGGGTGAGCGGAAGCCAACCTCTCATCGCGTCCCCTCTCCGCCGCCCGGGGCGGCGCGCCGCCGTCCAGCATCGCCGGCCGGATGGCGTGACGCGAGCACCCCGGGCGCGCGGGTCACCACCGGTCGTGCACCTGCGGGCGGATCAGCTCGTCGTAGGTGTCGCGGACGGCTGCCAACTGCTCGTCGGTGAGCGGGGACAGGTCCGCCGCGGCGGCGTTGCGTCGGGCCTGGTCGGCGTCGCGGGCGCCGGGGATGACCACTGTGACGCCCGCCTGGTCCAGCACCCAGCGCAGGGCGAACTGCGCCATCGTGCGGTCCGCGTCGACGAGCGGGGCCAGCCGGCGTACGGCGGCCAGACCTCGATCGAAGTCGACCCCGGAGAACGTCTCGCCGACGTCGAAGGCGGCGCCGTGCCGGTTGTAGTTGCGGTGGTCGTCGGCGGGGAACTCGGTGTGCTCGTCGTAGCGGCCGGAGAGCAGGCCACTGGCGAGCGGTACGCGGGCGATGATGCCGACGCCGGCTGCCGCCGCGGCCGGCAGCACCTGCTCCAGGGGCTTGTGGCGGACCGCGTTGAGGATGATCTGAACGCTCGCCACCCCCGGTCGGGCGATCGCGGTGAGGGCCTGGTCGCAGGTCTCGACGCTGACTCCGTACCCGGCGATGGCCTTCTCGGCGACGAGGGTGTCCAGACCGTCGAAGACCTCGTCGGAGGCGAAGACCTCGGTGGGCGGGCAGTGCAACTGGACCAGGTCCAGGGTGTCCATGCCCAGGTTGGCCCGGGAGCGGTCGGTCCACTGCCGGAAGTTGGCCAGGGTGTACGCCTCCGGCCGCTGCTCGACCCGGCGGCCCATCTTGGTGGCGACGGTCAGCCCGGCGTCGGGTCGGGTGCGCAGGAAGCGGCCGATCAGCTGCTCGCTGCGGCCGTCGCCGTACACGTCGGCGGTGTCGAGGAAGGTGACCCCGGCGTCGACGGCGGCGGCGAGCACCGCCATCGCGTCGTCCTCGCTGACGGTGCCCCAGTCGGCGCCGAGTTGCCACGCGCCCAGGCCGACCGCGCCAACGGTCCGGCCGAGCCGGTTGAAGCTGCGCTGTTCCATGCCCCGAGCCTAGTGATCGGGTTGCCACCCTGCCACGCGAGCCGTACCGTCAGCAGTACGGACGTACGGTTTGGGGGGCGACCATGTGGGATCCGACGACCTACCTGCGCTTCGGCGACGAGCGATCCCGGCCGTTTCACGACCTTCTCGCCCGGATTCCGGCCGAGCGCCCCCGGGCGGTGGTCGACCTCGGCTGTGGCCCCGGCCAGCTCACCGCCATCCTCGCGGAACGCTGGCCGACCAGCCGGGTGCGCGGCCGCGACTCCTCAGCCGAGATGATCGAGCGGGCCGAGACCCTCGCCGCGCCTGTCGACTTCGCGGTCGCCGATCTGCGCGACTGGCGTCCGACCGGCGACGACGACGTGGTGGTCAGCAACGCGGCCCTGCAGTGGGTTCCGGGCCACCAGGAGCTGCTGCGCCGCTGGGCCATCGATCTGCCCGCCGGCGCCTGGCTCGCCATGCAGGTCCCCGGCAACTTCGCCGCCGACTCGCACCGCGCCCTGCGCGAGGTCGCCGACCGGCCGACCTGGCGCGCCGAGGTCGCCCCGCTGCTGCGCGCGGACCCGGTCGACGACCCGGCCGACTACGCGGCGTTGCTGACCGCCGTCGGCTGCGCGGTGGACGCCTGGGAGACTACCTACGTGCACCTGCTGCCGGCTCGACCCGCCGCCGAGCACCCGGTGCTGACCTGGATGGAGGGCACCGCGCTGCGCCCGGTCCGGGCCGCACTGGACGCAGCCGGCTGGTCCGCCTTCCGGGCCGAGCTGGGAGTACGGCTCAGCGCGGCGTACCCGGTGCGGCAGGGTCAGGTGTACTTCCCGTTCCGCCGCGTCTTCGTCGTCGCCCGCACCGGCGACCATGCTCAGGAGAATCCGTGACCGACCTGTCCACCTTCATCGCCGGCCTACCCAAGGTGGAGCTGCACGTGCACCACGTCGGCTCCGCCCTGCCCCGGACCGTCGCCGAGTTGGCGGCGCGCCACGAGGGGCGCACCCCCGTGCCGGCCGACCCGGACGCGCTCGCCAGCTACTTCGAGTTCCGCGACTTCGCGCACTTCGTCGAGGTCTACCTGAGCGTCGTGGATCTCATCCGCGACCCGGAGGACGTCTGGATCCTCACCCACGAGGTGGCCCGGGAACTGGCCCGCCAACAGGTCCGGTACGCGGAGCTGACCATCACCCCGTACTCGCACGTCCGACGGGGCATTCCCGCGCCGGCGTTCTGCGAGGCCATCGAGGACGCCCGCAGGCGCGCCCTGACCGACTTCGGCATCGAGCTGCGCTGGTGCTTCGACATCCCCGGGGAGGCCGGCCTGCCGGCAGCCGAGGAGACGCTGCGCATCGCGCTGGACGAGCGCCCGGACGGGCTGGTCAGTTTCGGTCTGGGCGGCCCGGAGATCGGCGTACCCCGACCGCAGTTCCGGCCCTACTTCGACCAGGCCCGCGCCGCCGGGCTGCGCTCGGTGCCGCACGCCGGGGAGACCACCGGGCCGCAGACCGTCTGGGACGCGCTGAACGAGTTGGGTGCCGAGCGGATCGGGCACGGCATCTCCGCCGCGCAGGACCCGCAGCTGCTCGCGTACCTGGCCGAGCGGCAGATCGGGATGGAGGTCTGCCCGACGTCCAACGTGCGGACCCGGGCGGTCGCCACCCTCGACGAGCACCCGCTGCGTCAGCTCGTCGACGCCGGGCTGCTGGTCAGCATCAACTCCGACGACCCGCCGATGTTCGGCACCACCCTCAACGACGAGTACGCGGTGGCCGCCCGCCTGCTCGGTGTCGGCGCCGACGGATTGGCCGGGCTTGCCCGCAACGCGGTGACCGCGTCCTTCCTGGACGCCGCCGGCCAGCAGCGGATCCTCGCCGAGATCGACGCGTACCTCGCCACCGCGGGCTGAGCTGGACTGCCGCTCGGATGCCGGTCGGGCCGGCTGGTTGAGCAGGGCGCGCGGCGGGAGCGTGGGTGTGGGGGGACCTGTGACTCCCGCCGCGCGCGCGGCTCCACCGGCCGTGGGTGCGTGGTGCGCTCGGCCGGTGGAACTGGTGGGTTCGTGCCCTGAATCCTGTCAGCCCACGGCCGATCCAACGCGGTCGTTAACCGCGATCTAAGGAAGACTTGCGCCGGCGCACAGCCCCGGGCCCGGCGGGGTCAGTCGTCGGTGGGGCGCTGGCGGGGCCAGCGACGTGCGGTGGCCTTCGTGTCGCGGGCGTCGCGGGCCATCCGACCGACCAGACCGAAGCGGCTGACCTGCCGGGGCGTCGCCTCCGGGTCGGCGAGCAGCATCACCACACTGGCCCCGCCCAGCCGGGCGCGGTCGATGCTCACCGAGCCGTTGGCCTGCAACGCGACCCGCTTGGCGATGTCCAGCCCGAGCCCGGTCGAGCCCTGGTCACTGGCGCCGCGGCGCAGCGCGCGGTCCGGGTTGGCGATGCCAGGGCCGGCGTCGTCGATCCGGATCGCCACGTAACCGTCACGCCGGGACACCGCCACCTCGAACGCGGTGCCCTGCGGGGTGTAGCGGAAGACGTTGCCGATGACCGCGTCCAGCGCGGCGGCCAGTTCGGCCCGCGGCACCGGCGCCGGGATCCGCAGCTGGGCACCGTTGACCCGGTGCGGCCGGTTCTGGTCGCCGGCCAACGCCGCCCAGAACACCATCCGGTCCCGGACCACCTCGCTGACGTCGCACATCGCCGGCCCGGCCTCCAGCGCCACCGTCTTGCGGGTGGTCTTGATCAGGACGTCGATCTCACCCTCCAGGGTGACGATCGCCTGCCGGATCCGCCGGATCCCCCGCAGCCGGTCCAACTCCGCCGGGCTGAACGAACCCACGCTGGTGTCGTCGGACTCCAACGCCTCCGCGTCCAACCGCAGCACCGTCAACGGGGTACGCAGACGATGCGACAGGTCGGCCACCAACTCCCGCTCGTCGGTGCGGGCGGCGTCCAGGCGGTCCGCCATCCGGTTGAAGGCGTACCCGGCCTCGGCCAGCTCGCGCGGACCGGTCGGCTCGACGCGTACGCCGAGGTCGCCGTCGCCGATGGAGAGCGCGGCCTTGACCAGACCGCGGGTGGAGTCCACCGCGCGGGCAGCGACCCGGTCGACCACCAGCACCGCCGCGCCGGCCATCGCCGCGCCGACAGCGAACAGCAGCAACCAGGTGCCGCCGGCGCCCTCGCCCAGCGTCGACTCCGGAAGGAACACCTCGACCACTGCCGTCCGGTCGCCGAGCACCACCGGGTCGAGCCGGGCCACACCCCCGTCGACGTCGACGACGAGCGACTGGCGTTCGGAGCGGGCCCGGTCCAGGTCGCTGCCGCTGGCCCGACCAGCGGATTCGTCCAACCCCAACCCGTGCACCACGGGCCGGGTGGGTGCGCCCTCGGCGCTGGCCACCATGGCACGCTCGACGACCGCCGGGTCGGTGCTGACCGCCAGCGCGCCGGTCACCAGCGCGCTGCGCCGGGCCGCGTCGGCGATCGCCTCGTCCCGGCTCTGCTCGCGCAGGCTGAGCCCGAGCGGGATCAGGAACGCGAGCGCGACGAGACTGCACATGCCGGCCGTGAGCAGGGCCAGCGCCGTCCTCAGTCCGGTGCCACCAGCCGGAATCCGACCCCCCGCACGGTGCGCAGGTAGCGCGGCTTCGCCGCGGACTCGCCCATCTTTCTGCGGAGCCAGTACAGGTGAACGTCGATTGTCTGATCCTCGCCGACCGATGGCTGCCGCCATACCTCCTCCAAGAGTTCCCGGCGGGACACTACCCGCCCAGGTCGTGCGGCGAGATACGCCAACAGGTCGAATTCCTTGCGGGTCAGCGCCAGCGGCTCCCCGTCGAGCTGGGCGCTGCGCTCGCCCACGTCCACCCGCAGCCCGCCGACGCTGTGCACGGCGGGCTGCACGGACCGACTGGCCCGGCCGGCCCGGCGCAGCACTGTGGTGATCCGGGCATCCAGGTGTGCGCCGGTGAACGGCTTGACCATGTAGTCGTCGGCGCCGGCCCGCAGCAGCTTGACCACCGACTGCTCGTCGTCGCGGGCGGTGGCGATGATGATCGGAACGTCGGTGATGCCGCGCAACATCCGCAGCGCGTCCGAGCCGTCCAGGTCGGGTAGGCCGAGGTCGAGCACCACCAGGTCGGGTGTCTCCGCGGCCACCCGACGCAGGGCGTCCAACGCCGTACCCACGGCGTGCACGGCATGCCCCCGGTCGGTGAGGGACCGCAACATCGCGCCGCGTACGACGTGATCGTCTTCGACCAGGAGCACGGAGGCCACGACAAGACCGTACTTGGCCTGGCAAGTTGATCGCGTTGCGGCGTGCCTGGCAACCGGGCAAGCTGGTACGACGATGTCGTTCACCCTGTTCGCCGATGCCCGCCTGGCGCTCGCCCGGGACAGCCTCGCCGGTCTCTCCACCGGTGACGCGCTCGGCGCGCAGTACTTCCTGCCGGTGCCGGCGCCAGTGGATCTCACCGCCGACGCGCTGCCGCCGCCGCCCTGGGAATGGACCGACGACACCGAGATGGCCTGCTCGGTCTTCGCCCAGTTGGCCGACTCCGCCGGCATCGACCGGGACCGGCTTGCCCTCTCCTTCGCGCAGCGATGCACCGCGCGACGAGGCTACGGCGCGGGCGCGATGCTCATCCTGGGGCTGATCCGCGCCGGCACCCCGTGGCCGCTGGCCGCCGCCTCAGCTTTCGACGGGCAGGGCTCCTGCGGCAACGGCGCGGCGATGCGGGTCGGCCCGCTGGGCGCGTACTTCGCCGACTCGACAGCGCGCGCCGCGGCACAGGCGCGCGCGTCCGCCGAGGTGACGCACGCGCACCCGGAGGGGATCGCCGGGGCGGTCGCCGTCGCCGTCGCCGCCGCGCTGGCCGCCCGGGCCCGCCTCGACGGACACCGGCCCGCCCCGGAGCGGCTGCTCGCCGGGATCGCCGCCGCGCTCGACCCGGGCACCGAGGTGCATCGGGGCGTACACCGGGCGGCCGGGCTGCTCGGCCGGCCGTTGCCCCGGGTGGTGGCGGAGCTCGGCAACGGCTCCCGGGTGACCGCCCAGGACACCGTCGGGTTCACCCTCTGGGTGGCCGCCACCCACCTCGACGACTATCCGGCGGCCATCGAGACGTGCGTACGGGCCGGTGGTGACGTGGACACCACGGCGGCCATCGCCGGAGCGGTGGTAGCGGCGCACACCGGCGTCGGCACCCCCGGCGGGGTGCCCGCGCAGTGGCTGGCCGCCCGCGAACCGTTACCTACCTGGCTGCCCTGAGCACCCGGGGCTGCCCTGGCCGGCCGGGGGTTGCCCCTGTGCGGGCTGCCCTGCGCTGGCGCCGCCCTGGGCCTGGGCGGCCCGCGATCAACTCGGCTTCCTGCAAATCGGGCCGTCCGGGCGGCGGGGATGCCGCGGTTTCCTGGAAGCCGAGTCGATCACCGCGATGCCGCGGAGACAGCGGGCTGTGGGTCGGTCTTTGCGGTCCTGTCCGCGCGGCCGGTTATCTCGGCCAGGGTCGCGGCCGCATCGGGCGTCGCGGCCTCTCCCGGGTCGCCGGTCACCTCGGCGAGCGCGGTGGCCTCTCCCGGGTCGCGTCGGCGCCACCGGCTGAGCAACCAGCCGATCGCCGCGCCGCCGCCCAGGCCGGCGAGCAGGCCGGCGGCCAGCAACCCGTCGGCACTGCCCTCGTCGGCACCGCCCGATCGGGCCGGCGGTGCCGCGTCTGCCCCGTTGTCCGGAGCATCAGGCACACCGGCAGCATCGGGCACGCCGGCCGCCGGGCCGCCGTGGCCGCCGCCGTGCGCGGCCGGACCCGCCGCGCCGGGCGCCGCCGGCAGCAGGGCCAGCGCCGGGGCCCGGTGCGGACCGGTGGCGTCCGCCCACCGGACCACAGTGCCATCGGCGTACGTCTGGACGACCTCGAAGGTGAGCCGCTCGGCCTGCGGCATCGGCCCCATGGAGAGCGCCAACCGAGCCGGCCCCGGGTCGCTCGCACCCACCCGGACCCAGGTCACCGCGGTCGTCACAGTGCTCACCCCGGAGGAGTGGATGCCGGGCAGCGGCTTGTCCAGGGTGCGGGAGCTGAGCCGGGGCGCCCAGCCGTCCACCGACATGGGGTAGACCTCGGCGATCGGCGCGTCGGCCGGCAGCCGTACCTCGATCTGCTTGGTCTTCGTGCCGGACCGCTCCTCCGGAACGCTGAACTCCAGCCGTACCGCCTCGCCCTGCCGGGCCTCGGTCGGGGTGGTCGTCACGTCTGCCGCGTACGCCGTGCCAGGCCAGAGCAGCAGCCCAGCGGCGGTCACCGCGGTCGCCGCCACGATCCGCCGCCGACGGCCACCGCCGTACGTGCTCGCCATGTCGTGCCCCCATCCGTGTCGGCGTGGCCGGTTCCGGTTTCCGGCCACACCTTCTAGTTCGGCTGCGAGGCGCGAAAGGTTCAACGTCGGCGGTAAGGAGGTGCCCTTCCCGGTCGGGGGCGGGGCGACCGATAGCATCGGCAGGAGCCGAGGATCGGCACCATTTCGTACCACTTGGAGGAGTCACCGTGTCCGCACCCCGTACCCCCGCCGTGGCCGACCCCGTCGTCGTCGCCGCCGGGACCACGGCGGCCGACGCGGTGGCCGCGGCCGGACTGCCCGCGAACGGTCCCAAGGCGATCGTCGTGGTCCGCGACCCGCAGGGCCAGCTGCGCGACCTGGACTGGGCGCCGGCCGAGGAGACCGTCGTCGAGCCGGTCACCCTGGAGTCGCCCGACGGGCTCAACGTGCTGCGCCACTCCACCGCGCACGTCCTCGCCCAGGCCGTGCAGGACATCTTCCCCGAGGCCAAGCTGGGCATTGGCCCGCCCATCGAGAACGGCTTCTACTACGACTTCGACGTCGACAAGCCGTTCCAGCCCGATGACCTCAGCAAGCTCGAGAAGCGCATGCAGGAGATCATCAAGTCCGGGCAGCGGTTCCGTCGCCGCCGCTTCGGCAGCCTGGACGAGGCGCGCTCCGAGCTGGCCGACGAGCCGTTCAAGCTGGAGTTGATCGAGGTCAAGGGCGAGGGCCTGGACACCGACGAGGTGATGGAGGTGGGCGGCGGCGAGCTGACCATCTACGACAACCTCGACGCCAAGGAGGACAAGGTCTGCTGGTCGGACCTGTGCCGGGGCCCGCACCTGCCGACCACCCGACTGATCGGCGCGTTCAAGCTGATGCGCTCCGCCGCCGCGTACTGGCGGGGGTCGGAGAAGAACCCCCAACTACAGCGGGTGTACGGCACCGCGTGGCCGACCCGCGACGAGCTCAAGGCGTACCTGAAGCTGTTGGAGGAGGCCGCCCGGCGCGACCACCGTAAGCTCGGCGCGGACCTCGACCTCTTCAGCTTCCCCGACGAGATCGGCTCCGGCCTGGCGGTCTTCCATCCCAAGGGCGGCATCATCCGTCGCGAGATGGAGCACTACTCGCGGCGGCGGCACGAGGAGGCGGGGTACGAGTTCGTCAACACCCCGCACATCACCAAGGCGCAGCTGTTCCAGACCTCCGGTCACCTGCCGTACTACGCGGACACCATGTTCCCGCCCATGCAGCTGGAGGGCGCGGACTACTACCTCAAGGCGATGAACTGCCCGATGCACAACCTGATCTTCAGGTCGCGCGGGCGGTCGTACCGGGAGCTGCCGCTGCGGATGTTCGAGTTCGGCACCGTCTACCGGTACGAGAAGTCCGGTGTCGTGCACGGCCTCACCCGGGTCCGCGGCCTGACCCAGGACGACTCGCACATCTACTGCACCCGTGAGCAGATGGCCGGCGAGCTGTCCACGCTCCTCAGCTTCGTGCTCGACCTGCTGCGCGACTACGGCCTGGACGACTTCTACCTGGAGCTGTCGACCCGGGACGACTCGCCCAAGTTCATCGGGGCCGACGAGGACTGGGCCGAGGCCACCGAGGCGCTGCGGACCGCCGCCGCGACCTCCGGCCTGGACCTGGTTCCCGACCCGGGCGGCGCGGCGTTCTACGGGCCGAAGATCTCCGTGCAGGCCCGTGACGCCATCGGCCGGACCTGGCAGATGTCCACCATCCAGGTCGACTTCAACCAGCCGGAGCGGTTCGCGTTGGAGTACCAGGCCGCCGACGGTAGCCGGCAGCGGCCCGTGATGATCCACCGTGCGCTGTTCGGGTCGATCGAGCGGTTCTTCGGGGTGCTCACCGAGCACTACGCTGGCGCTTTCCCGGCCTGGCTCGCGCCGGTGCAGGTGGTGGGCATTCCGATCCGCGAGGACCACACCGACTACCTGCACGGCTTTGTCGCGGCGCTGCGCGCCGAGGGCATCCGGGCCCAGGTGGACGCCGGTGACGACCGGATGCAGAAGAAGATCCGGACGGCGCAGCAGCAAAAGATCCCGTTCATGGTGATCGCCGGTGACGACGACGTGGCCGCCGGCACTGTCTCCTTCCGCTACCGCGACGGCTCCCAGCGCAACGGGGTGCCGGTCGCCGAGGCGGTGACCCACGTGCTGGACGTGGTCGGCTCACGGACCAACATCGGCCCGTCCGCCGCGGCGGAGTAACGGGACCACCGCACGGCGCGGTCCGTTCGCACGGCGCGGTCCGTCC